>CANRMV010000027.1 GCA_947631875.1 uncultured Clostridia bacterium | reverse complement strand
CAATGGCGTGGTTATCCTGTCCATGCTACCAACCGACCGCAAAAAGCCGACAGCACCACATTGGAGCAAGAATGCAAAAGTTTATACCAGTTACCAAAGCAATAGGACAACACATCAATCTTGATAGGCTCTTTTCTTTTGATTGGGCCCAAATATTTGGTGTGATTGGTGCTCGCGGTTATGGAAAGACTTTTGCATTTAAGCGAAAGTGTGTGAAGTCATTTTTGTATGAGAACAAGAAGTTTATCATTTTGCGTGACACAACAGCATCATGTGAAGAACTCGAAGCGCAAAATGGTTTCAAAACCTTCAATGATATTTTTTCAATCGTGCCAGCATTTAAAAATCACACATATGGCATAGAAAATCATTCAATTCTTATTGATGAAAAATATGCTGGCGAAATCATGCCGTTGTCCACATATTATAAATACAAGGGCAATGCTTATGATGCAGGTTGGATATTATTTGATGAATTTATAGAAGAGAGCGTGCAAGCATATCGTGGCAATCGTGCACGTCAGTTTGCAAATACTCTTGAAACAATTATACGTGATAAAAAAACACGTGTTGGTTTGACAGCGAATGCTCTTGATAGTGGCAATGATATTTTGGAATTGCTTGGTATTCATATAAAAAGTGGTCAATATGGTTTTTATATCAATAAAGAAAAAAAAGTGGTGATTTATTATGCACCAAATAGCCCAGAATTTGAGAAACGCAAAGCAAACAGTTTGAGCACAATTATAACACAAGGAAGTGTGCTTGACGCATCAATGAACAAAAATATTTTTGAAACAGAAGGCTGTGAGATTTTTGAAAGGCGCGGACCCTGCTCAATTTTTGGAATTTATTATAACAATGACAATGAGTGTTTTCGTCTTTATCAAGGCACGGGCGGTGATATTTATTATGTTTGTAAAGACATAAACGCAAATTCATGCAATTATTTACGCTATGTTTTTAATCCTAAGCAAGCAGGAAAAAACCGTATTTTGCTTGATAATAGTGCGCGTGCATTTCTCAAAAGACTTTTGCAACTTGGAAAAGTGAAGTTTGAAAGTCAATTTATTTTTGGCGTTTTTTGTTCAGTTGTAAACAATACAATGAAAAAAAATTAAAAAACTTGTCAAATTTGTTTGACATTTTTTTTTCAAAGTGGTATATAATAGCAAAGACTATGGAAAAAAGTCTGGCGCGACCTTGTAAAACAACGCTTGTTGGATACATAGTTTTGCGGCTTTGCAAGTTGCTGGCAAGCGCTTGCAGTTAGAACAAAATTTGAATGGTGACAAGCGTGCGCGCAAAAATTGGAACGAAATTTTGACATATGCTTTTCAGTAAACCTGCCAAGAAAGTAGTATGACCAAACTTTTGAAATAGTCTTTTCAAGGAGCATAATCATATGGAAAAATATGTTGAAATAGCAACTGGCGCAATTTACATTTTGGCATCAATTTGCTTTTTGGTTTTTAGTTTTTACAAAGCATTGAAAGCAAAGAAGCAAGAAGAAGTTGAACGATTGAAAGGTGAAACGGCTTCTTTGGTGCGCTCAACAGCAATGGAGTTGATACAGAAAGCCGAAGAATTTAAAAACTACACTGGCGAAGAAAAATTTAATTTTGTGCTCACAAGATTAAAACAACTTAATCAAAATCTCTATGGCGAAACTGAACTTGGAAATATAATCAATGAACTTGTCGAAATGTCAAATAATGTGAACATTGAAAAAAAAGGAACTAATAATAATGGAAAATGAAGAATTGACAGAAACGCCAGAAACAGACAAATCAAAAAACGACAGCGCAAAAATTGAACAACTTGAAAAAGATGTGGCTAGACTGACCAAAGAACTCGAACAAGCAAAAATACTTGCCAATACACCAAAAAAAGAACAAGCAGAAGAAAGTGATTTTGACAGAATTTTTAGAAAGGAGATAAAATAAACATGGCAGTTATTCAAAAATTGAGAAACAAAAAAACTGGTCGAGTTTATAACAATGTTGAATTGGTTAAGGCTTGTTATGGTGAACTTGTGAAATTGCGTGACGGAGTTGGTGCTCAAACGCAAGCGGAAAAAGACCGTATGGAAGATGCTTTCTATCGTATATGTGGTGGAAGCCAAAATGCAAATGAAGTTATGGCATTTTTGAAGCAAGTTGACGATGCGCCAACACATGAAGAGGCGCAAAGATTTATCGCACGCGGTTTAATACCCGTCGAAAATATAAGAAAGTGATAAAAGGGGGGAATTATGATTACACTTTCCGTAAACAAATTTTTGGCAACTTTGACGAACTTGATTGCATATGCGCAAGTTGCGTTCACTCATGAACGTGGGCGCGTTGGTGACTTTGTAGCATCATTCCAAGACATCAATGTGGACAATGGTGACGGCAAGGTCATTCTCTCAGCCGATTTGCTCGAAGTGGACGATTTGGCTGACACAAGTGATTTGCTTGAAGTGAAAAAGCCAGAGAATACTGACGAACAATACATTTCAGTCACAAACTTCAAACGCGTTAAAATGTCAATCAATAGATATTTGATGCGCGGTGCTTTTGTCAATGAAGAGCAACTTGCTGACTTCTTGGGCTATCTTATGAGTATTATGGAGGCCACAAAGACAGCATATTTGAGTGATGAACTCATTAAAAAACTTTGTGAGTATGAGCCAGCACAAGAAACGCAAAAGAAGACAATCGAACTCATCAACACAACTGGGCTGACTGACCCAATGCAACTTGAAGCGGCTAATCGCTATAATGCGAATAAAATTCAAAAAGAATTTATCAAAATTCTCAATGGTATGTCATTTCCAACTGATAAATACAATGATTTGAAATATCGCGACACACTTGATTTTGAAAGTTTGAAATTGATTATTCGTGAAGCACAAAATGCCGACATCTTGGTCGACAGTTTGGCATTTTTGCTCAACAGTGACAAAATCACGGAAGCACAACGCTGGAAGGAAACTTTCGCAATTCCAGATGAACAATTTGACGGCAAGGGCTATGACGACAAAAATTATATTGCTTGGCTCATGCATAATAAGAAGTTGCAATTTGGTTATTTCTACAATGTGGCAACATCATTCTTTGATTCTTCAACATTGAATGAACAAGACTTTTTGCATTTCTCATATTATCTTGATATTGTTAAAGCCTATCCAGCAGTTTGCTTTAAAATTTCAGCAACCTTGACACCAAAGGCTTTGACAGCAGGTGAATAATTTTTTTTGGAGCGCAAAAATATGACGAATTTCAAAGCAGTTTTGTTGAACACAAAATTTGACCGCGAGTATAGAAATATTTTGCGCTTTGACACAAGGCAAGCGCAAGAGAAATATTTCCGCTTGCCTTCTATTTTTTTCAATGCTGAATATATCAATTTTAATGCTGGAAGTTTATTAGAAACTACCATGATTTATCGCATTCGTGAAAATGAAAGTTTGAATGATATTCTTTCCAAAAATTATTGCATTGTTCAAGATTTGAATGAAAATCGCTCTTTACAATATTATTATTATTTCATAAGAAATGCGATGCAAGATGCTGGCGGACAAGTAAAATTGTGGCTTGAACTCGATATTTTTCAAACATATTATATTGATTTAAATTTCACGCCATGCAATATTCAAAGGGCACATCTCAATCGATTTGTTGATGCAGGTGACGGAAAAGTAAAGTTTGACGGCGGAATTGATAGCAAACTTTTTGAACGCGAAGATGTGCGCAATGTAGCGAAAAGATTGACAAAAAGAACTAGGCTTGATTTATATCCTAAAAATGATTTAGGGAATTGGTTGAATGAGAATGTTTTAGGCTGGCTTTATATATTTATTGACCCAACTCACAAATTTACTTTACAAGAATTTAATTTGAATGGTGAAACATTCGAATTACAAATACCAAAAATTGCAAACATAAGTAGTGGCGCAATTCCAAGCAATATTTCAGTTTTATGTTATCCAATTTTGAAAGAATATAGTTCTATAGTTTTAGTTGATGGAGAAGACGAAGAAACATCAACTGTTGCATATTGGGGGGGCGGGACAATAGAAACTTTGCGTGGTGAAAAAATAATTGATTTGTTCACAAACAAAAATTCTGGTTATTCATTCATTTATGCAATAAAATTTAGTGCTCACCCGCCTTTAGATTATTCAAATTTGGGAAATTTTAAAATTAAAACAAAAAGTTATGATAACAAATTGTTTATCTATAATTGCCCTATTGATGCATCACCACATGGTCACACAATGGATAATTGGTTATTGCCAAGTGCAATGTTCGATGTTTTTGGAAACATGGTTTGTATTGGTGAAACGGAAACTGGATATTCTTCACCTGATAGAAAAAAAGTTTTATCTGTTTTTGGAATAATTGCAAGAGATAAAAACAATGTTGAAACCTCAATAAATTATGAAACTGACAAACAAATTATATTTTCAAAAAATGAAATTATAGGCTCAAATAAAAATGCAAAATTCAACCCAAAATTATTAGGTGGTGATTATTTTGACCTATGCATAAGTGACCAAACGGAAAATGGCTTTAAATATGATTTGCAAAAACTTAATTCCACAAATTTTGAAATAGAATATACAGAGCCCATTGTGCCTGATATGACAAAAAAATATATTAGATTAAAAAATTTATCTGGAATTTACATCAAAGAAACACAAGAAAATTTGACAGGCTTTATTTCAACAAATGATGAAACAATTTTAATGCCTACAAGTGCCTATCAATCAATGATAGCAAACAATAAAAATTTCTTTTTGCAAAATTCAATCAATCGAGGTTTTGGCCTTGCATCTGGAATGTCAAATATGATTTCAAAAGTTGCAACGGGAAATATTGTTGGCGCAATAGATACGGCATTAAATACAGGTGCAAATTATATTCAAAGTAGAATAAATCAAGATTTATCAATAGATAATTTGCAAAATGCGCCCGCAAATATTGAACAAGCAAAAGGAAACATATTTTTTGAAACATCATATAGTCAAATCGGTGTTATTGTTGAAGAATATGATATTTTGCCACATGAAAAAAATATTATCAATGACTATATGTGTTTATATGGTTTCACAGCAAATTTTGTTGATGATTTGAAAAAATATGACAACATTCGCAAATTTTACAATTATATTCAAGCAGAAATTGAAGAAACTAGTGGCATCAATATTTCAAATGCTATTCATGATAAATTTCGCCAAGCATTCCGCAACGGCGTTCGTTTTTGGAACTCAGACGATTTCAACTTTGACAAAGAAAACTATGAAAGGTGGTTAGAAAATGAGTAAAAAACTTTTAAGGCTTCAAAATCAACTCGAACATCTTGGCGTGCGATTGGAAACTATATCACGTCTTGCTTTCAATTATAATAAGCCAGAAGTGTTAGGTGATGAATTTAGTTCTGTTCTTGCTGATTTGGACGCACAACAGGCTTGCAATAGATATAAATGGAATGGTTTGCCCGAAAATCTTTCTGGAATGCAAATAGAAAGTATGCTGTATTATAAAGCAATCTTGGCTGGCTTCTTCTTTGGTGGAACTCTTTACATTTTACCTTATGCTCAACAGCAAGGTGTTAATGTATATGGTCAAAGCAATGCAATTTTGCCAGTAACGGCAAATGGTGATTTGGTTAGTGCAGTTCAAAAAGAATTTAATCAAGGACTTCCACTTATTTCAAATCGCATGGGAATGGTCAATAAAGATGCAAAAGCCGTTCTTCTATATGACCGCATTCCAACAACTTTTAGCCAAACAGCAATGCAAGCGCGTGCAGTTTTAAATAAAGACTTGATTGATTTCCAATGCGATTTGCTCGGGCGTATAAAAAACAATTTACGCAATATTGACAAAAAAATGGTATGGTATGTCGATGATGAAGGCCAAGCAAATCAAATGAAAAGTGATTTGCGCGAAGCATATGGAAGCACGGACCCATTCGTGATTATGGTGCGAAAGCCTTCAATGAACACAGAACAACAAGGTCAGCCAATGCAGGGCAATGTTGACAGCGAAACGCAATCACTTTTTGAAACATGGCAAAGTGTGAACTCAATTCGTTGCATGGCACTTGGCATCACAAATGGCGGAGCGTTTGAAAAAAAAGAACGCAAAATCACTGGCGAACTTCAAGGTGACCAAACACAAACACAGTTAGTGCTTGACGCTGGTCTGAAAATGCGTCAACTTTTCATTGACCGCATGAAAATTATATATCCAGAATATAATGAAATTTTAAACAAAATCACAGTTGAAATCAATCGAGATGCACAGCAAGATGAAATGCTATGGGGAATGCCTGAGAATGAAGAGAAAGGCGGTGATGAAGAATGAATACAGCCTTGACATTTTATTTCAAAGAAATTTTTTCCAACAAAAGCGAGTTTGTGGACTTCATGAGAGAGTATGAAGTGGCTGACATGGACAATGCTGAAAACAGAATTTTTGCTGAATATATTTTTAAAATCATGTTCAGAAAATATCATAACAGCAATGTGCAATATGACACCATTGATGACTTCAAATGCGCTTTGGCAAATATTCTTGAAGACGAATTTGATAAATACAAGAAGCAAATTGAATATATGAAAAAATTGCATGAACTGACCGCTGACGAAGCATTGCAAGTGAGCACGGCATTGTCGAACTCAGCAAACAATCCAAACAGTGCGCCAGTTGACCCATTGAAGCCGTTTGATTATGTCGGCTCGCAAGTTTATTCAATAGCCTCAAATGGCAAGTTATTGGGCTATGTGCAGGCCTTACGGGCCATGCCCAACAAAATGATTGGTGAAATTCTACTTGCGTGCTCTGGGCTTTTTAAAACAATCATTCCAAATGAAATCTTTATTTTCAAAGGGGGGAAATTTCAATGATTATAACAAATGAAACAAAAAATTCTTTACCACAACAAGTGCAAGAAAACGCTGATAATATAAAAATCTTAGCAAAATATATTCAAGAAGCGTTCAGCACACAATCAACAATCAATAATACAACTACAACAATCAACCGCGACTTGACAACAATTCCACAAGGCATCACTTCTGGCTGGCTTCTATCATCAAACGGCTTGTTATTTGAAATTGTAAATGTCATTGATGATGTCGTATATTTAAAATTTTGGGCAAGTTTGAAAGGTGAGCAAGGGCCACAAGGCGCAACAGGCACAACAGGCGCGCAAGGTGCACGCGGACCAGAAGGTCCACGTGGTGAGCAGGGCCCAGCGGGCCCACAAGGTGAGCGTGGCCCACAAGGTTTGCAGGGCCCACAAGGTGCAACAGGTGCAACAGGCGCACAAGGCGAGCGTGGCCCACAAGGTGAGCGTGGTCCAGAAGGTCCACAAGGTGTTCGTGGACCACAAGGTTTGCAGGGCCCAGCGGGCACAAACGGAAATGATTTTACTGTTATTGGAACTTTTGACAGCCTTGATGAACTTCAACTTGCTGTTCCTAGTCCAAAAGCGGGCGAAGCATATTTTGTAGGCTCAACACTTCCAAGACCTGTTTATGTATGGGACGGCATAAAAAAATCTTGGGAAAATCAAGGAACGCTTCAAGGCCCACAAGGTGAGCGTGGTCCAGAAGGCCCACAAGGCGTAGTTGGTCCATCGGGCCCAGAAGGCCCAGCGGGCGAACAAGGTCCAGTTGGGGCAACAGGCGCAGTTGGTCCACAAGGCCCGCAAGGCTTGGAAGGTCCACGTGGTGAGCAGGGCCCAGCGGGCGCGCAAGGTGATGCTGGCCCAGCGGGCCCAATGGGCCCAGAAGGGCGTGGAATTAAAGACATTAAAGTTGACCCAAATCAACAAACGCAAGCAGGTATATATTATCATATTAATGTTGAAATGACAGATGGCACAACTATTTTTGCTGGTGACATTCTTTGTCCAGAAGGCCCAGCGGGCCCACAAGGTGAGCGTGGACCACAAGGCCCAGCAGGCCCAGCAGGTGGTGGAAGTGTTTTGTATGAACATATTGTTGATTTGAATGTTTCCGATTTTGAGGCTGATGGCGGTGGTCATGTTTTAAGTGGTCATGTGCTTATTAGACTTGTGACAAAAAGCAGCGAAAAAATTGACACGGTTGAAAAGTTTAAAGATGTTTTAAATGCTTTTACACCTGGCTCGCTTGCAGGCACAGTTTCTTATTTGACAGTTTCGGGCTTGGATATAACCTATGATGACTCATTTATTTTGCCTGTTGTTATTATGTTTTCAAGTTTTGTTCTTCAATCAAATTTATTGCCATTTTTTGCATGGGAACCTAATGCGAAAACAAACTACATGCGACATGGCTTAAATCTTGGGAATAATACCATAACTTTTTCAGATAGCATCAGAGAAATTTAAAAAAAATAAAAAAAATTGCAGATTTTTTAAAAAAATGCTTGCAATTTTTTTTTCAATGTGGTAAAATATAGATATCAAGAAAGAGAGAAAAAAGCACTCGCACTGCTTTTTGACAAGGAAAAGTCAATAACACCAAACTCAAAAATCTTCCAAAAGAAGAAAGAGCGGTTTTCACAGTGCGAGTGTGAAACCGCTTTTTTGATTTAAAAGGGGGAAATATGACCATTGAAGTTGAATTGAAAGGAATGTTGGACGAGATAAAGGTGATTGAAAACGTTTGGGGAATAACACGTGACGAACAATTCATAATCTTTCACTATGTAAATTCAGGTTATAATGCAAGAGAAACATTCGAAATTAAAGACTTGGAAAACATTAAAATTTTAGAAATCTGACGGGGGAAGCAAAAACGCGTGACGGAACGCAAAAAAAGGAGTAAAAAATGACAAAAGAACAATTCAACAAAATGGTGCAACATGACATTGATTTTTATGTTGCACAAGGCGAAAAACTCGCCAAAGAAAGCGAAGAAGTTCGCAAAGATGTGCAAAAAGCGGTGGATAGGTTGGCAAAATCTTACACAAAGGGGGAAGCAAGCAATGGATAAAGAAAAAATTCAAGAAATGATTGACGAAATTGACAGCCTTGTTGGTGATGCGCAATTCACTACGCAAGATTTGATTGACGCTTTTGAAGAAGATGCCGAAATGCAAGAAACTAGCGAAGAAATCATGGAAGATTTGGCCAATATTGAGGCCATGCTTTCAATGTTGAATTTTAAATTAAAAAAGGAGTAAAAAACAATGGAAAACTTTAAAAGAATGAATGCAAATTCAAAAATTGTTACAGGCCCTATTTTTAGGCTTTTGGAGCATGAAAATGACAAAACAATAATTCTACAAATTGTGCCACTTGGAATAAAGCAATTTTTTGGTTACAATGAAAACGGCGAAGACAAAAATGAATTAGAAGACACTTTTTTATGTGAATATATTTCACGCTTAGAAGAAGAAAATGCGCCAAAAACATTTCCTTCAAATGCTATGCCACGCGGTGACATCGAATTTGAAAACTATCTTGACACAACAATAAACAAAGACCCATTCGGTGGCAAATGGTCTGGCAAGACCATTCGTGCTGTATTTGAAGCAGGAGATGTTGAATGGGCAAATCGAGCCATAAAAGAAATGCGCAATGAGTTTATAAGAAGCAAAATTGAATATATTATGGAGCGTGGCGGTTATGGCAAAATTAGAAATTAGGTCGGGACGGCGTGGCCGTCCTTTATCTATTGACCCAGAGAAAGAACTTCATGATTTGGTTTTTGAGTATGGCAAAAAAGCACACGCACGCTTGCGTGAACTTGCCAAAGGCTCTTCTGGTGTTCGTGATATAGCAACTTTTGGGAGTGAAACAGAGTGGTCAAAGG
The DNA here is from genome assembly GCA_947631875.1 of uncultured Clostridia bacterium. Lineage (GTDB taxonomy): Bacteria > Bacillota > Clostridia > Christensenellales > UBA1242 > Caccovivens. Next base: position 1,461 of record CANRMV010000027.1, on the reverse strand, counting down.
TAATGGAAAGTGCCAAAGACGTGCTGGTTGATTTGCAAGAGGGACAAAGCATCAACTATGAAACATTGAAGGAACTCAAACAAAATTTAAGGACGGCACGCGAACTTGCAAGCAAACAAGAACGTGTGTATGGTCGAGCGCTCGAAAAGCAACTGACAGAAGAATATTTTTCACAACTTGATTATTTCGCAAAGAATGAAAGTGCAAATGTGCGCGCCAGCAATGAACGATTAAAACAACGCTTGCGACAAATGACGCCACGCGAAAGACAAGCATTCTTTCTTTCGCGAAGATATCAAGACCCCGCAACTATGGGCGGAAGATATGAGCCCGTTAGAGCATGGGCAAGTAATAATGCAGGCCGTCAATTGACAATGCCAGAAGCGTGGGCATATGTAAGAGAGAGTAATCTTCAATCGTTTGATGCTTTAATTGCGAAAGGCAAAAAGAATTTCATGAGTTAGGAGTAAAAAATGCAAGCAATTTTGAGAACCCACTTTGAATTGAACAAAGATAATGAGTATGAACTCAAATATTTGGAAATTGCAGGCAAAAAAACTCATTTTGGGAAGATTTTGAGCGTGAGTGAAGATGCCACATATTTTGTGGACGATTTAAACATTCTGTATGCTTATTTGCTTAAATTTTTGTTGGACAACGACATTGATTTTGAATATTCCTACAAAAATGGAAAATGTGCCAATGTGAAGGTGGCCTTTAATGGAAAAAATATTTTCTTTGTGAATTTCAAAACAAAATTTGGCGTTGATTTTGACTATGCCAACAACGCCAACAATGAAATTTTAATTGAATATGCACGCCAGCACGGTCATGATAAGATGTCACTTGGTGCTGACGCTTACAAAGAATTTTTAAACACAATTTTCACACAAAAGCCACAACATGAGAACGCAAACTATAATTTAATACGCGAAGACTTTCCAATTTTTGAGTATGACGATTTGCTTTTGGAAGCAAAAAAGAATGTTTATGGCTTTCAATTTGTCAAAAGTGGCAATTTCAACAATCTGATTGAATATGATGTTTCGGGAGCATATCCAGCAAGCGCATTTAATGATTTGCCAACTGGTGCGCCATTTTATTTTGAAAACTTAGAAGATGTGCCAAAAAGTTATTTTAAAATAATTAAATTTTCATATTATAATTGCAGTTTGAAAGCGGACGGCATTGATTTCATGAATGTTTCAAGTATGGGCCAATGTGTGCTCACTGAAAGGCTATTTGACACATTCAAAAAGAATTATAATGCCAATATCAAAATAAAAAAAATTGAAGCCTTCAAAACGCGCAAGAGTCAACTTGCAACATTTTTGACGCGCACTGTCATTCAAGGAAAGCAACTTGAACACAACTCGCGCATTGCGTCCTATAATAAAGTGCTTGGAAACGCTTTGATTGGCTATCTTGGAAGAAACACGACAACCTATAAAAATACCGCAC
>CANRMV010000026.1 GCA_947631875.1 uncultured Clostridia bacterium | reverse complement strand
GTTATATGTTATAATCATTGTTGCTATTGTTGGCTTTGCTGTGTTTTACTTGGTTAGGGAATACATAAAAAAGCCAAAAGATGAGGCAAAAGGCGGAAGTCATGGCATTTTGAAAAACAAAAAAGCCATTGAAAATATGGTGGCGAATGTTGAGAGCATAATCGTGTATGCCAATGGAAACGATGTTCTGTGCAGAAGGCTTGTTGAGGTTAAGGACAATATAAGGTTTTTCAATCCAACAACAAACGACAAAGTGCTGCTTGTGGACAACAAAATTGCAAACAGGCTTGATGACCTCAAAATTATGGTTGCAAAGGACAACACACAGGAAACTTGTTTTCGAGTTTTGGAAGAAATTGAAGCGTATATTGTGCAAAGAAAGAAGGAAGAGCAGAACTGATGAAGAGGACTTATCAAATTTCACTAGACATAAATCCGCAATATAGGGACAGAGCAAGCAAAGAGTTGCAACTTGGCTACTTGAATTTGGCAGATGGATTTTTTGAGCAGGCAGAAATGAATTTCAAAATCACGCTTGGACTAGACCCTAAATGTGCAGATGCTTATTGGGGTTTGATGCTTGTGAAACTTGGGCTTGGAAATGAGGACGAATTGTATGCCAATGCGGTGAAATATAAATTAGCACCATTTTTGCCAGAGTGCATTGAGGCTTTAAATCTTGCTGATAAGGACTTAAAAACCAAATATAACAGTTTGCTTGAAAGAATTTACAGCATCAACGAAGGCGACAATTATTAGGAGGGGAAGTATGTGGAATCCTTTTAAAAGGAACAAATTTAAAAATTTAAACCGCGAGGACTTGGTCAATTCAATTTGCGAACTTGAAAGACAGGAGCGAACAGTTGAGGCGGAAGTGTTGCAAAAAATAAAAGAGATTGACGCTCTTATGGAAAAAGGCAAAAAGGAAAAGAGCCGAGAGTTGCAACTGTTTTATGCAAAGAAGATATCAAACATAAGTGAAGAGAAAAAAGTTTGCATGGAGCGAGGGATATATCTTTTGTATAACATTCGGCTCATGAACAAACTGAAAGACGCCTATGACAGCAACACCTTTTTTAAGACGCAAACAAAAGTTCCTTTGTCAGAACTGCTTAAAGACCAAAAAGGCTTGGCAAAGTTTTTGAATAAAGCGCTGGTAACACGAACGGCATCTGAGGATGTGCTTACAAGTGCAGACGAACTTTTCCAAGAAGTGCAGGCGGCATATGACACAAATGAAACAATTTATGGCGTTGGCACAAGCGAGGAAGAAATTTTAACAATGTTTGAAAAAGAGAACGAACTTAACGATGAAATGATAACAGATGGGCAAAAGGAAGAGCCTATCAAAAGAAAAAAAGCAAAATTGGAGGAATAAAAAATGGGACTTTTTAAATCAAAACAAGAAAAAGAAATCGAAAAGAAGATGTTGATTAAAAGAACAATCAACGCAATGAACAAACAAATCAATCGTTTGGAAGACCAAAAGAAAGTGTTTATTGAGGCTGCAAAAAAGGCGAAACTCAAAGGGCTTGATGCTCAGTTTAATTTGGCACTCTCTGGCTACAAAATGACAGTTCAGCAACAAAAAAGAGCGCAAGAGATGCTTTTAAACTTTGAAATCACCGCTCAAATGAAGGATGTCACCATGATGACAAGTGAATTTTTGCGCGGAATGAGTGACATTTCAAAAGAGATGACAAAACTTGCAGATGCAAAAGAATTTGCAAAAATCCAAGCACAGTTTGAAGAGGCAATGGTTGCTGTTGAAACTCAAACCGACCAAATGGACAACTTTATGGAGATGAGCCAAGAAACATTTTATAATGCGGGCAAAGACAAGAGCGGCAACGAAATGAGCGATGCAGAACTTGAAAAGTTCATCATGGAGCAAGCAAGCCAAGACGAACTTTCTTCTGAAAACATAGACAAAGAAATGGAAGAGTTAAGAAAGAAAATTGACGCAGATAAATAATTGGAGTTTACATGACGGAAGAAAATATCGATGTCCTATCAGACACATTTGAACTTTACATGAAAAAAGGCAAAGAGGCAAAAGACAAGGGCAACTTGACCCTTGCCAAGCGTAATTTTTTGCTTGCCGGCGAAACAATGATGAAGATGGCAAAGATAAGTCAGGGAAAACTTAAAGAAGTGAGAATGGAGCGTGCAAGGAAATTGGTTGAAATATCCGACAACTTGCAAAAACGGCCACTTTCAAACACAACAAAAAAGAGCGAGCAGCAAGAAGAGGATGACGATTTAAAAAAGTGGCAGGCGGCAGAAATTCCAAACATCACCTTTGATGATGTTGCCGGCCTTGATGATGTTAAAAAAGCCATCACGCTGAAAATGATAAATCCTGTGAAATATCCAGACAAATATAAATTATATGGCAAAAAAACGGGTGGTGGCGTTTTGCTTTATGGCCCTCCGGGCACAGGAAAAACCATGATTGCCAAAGCCATTGCCAATGAGGTTAAGGCAAAGTTTTATGCTGTTAAAGGCTCGGATATTGTCAGCAAATGGGTTGGCGACAGCGAAAAAAACATAAATTCGCTTTTTGCAGAGGCGAATAAGCAAGATAGGGCAATCATTTTTATTGACGAATTGGCAAGCGTGGGCTTGACACTCACAACGATAAGCGCGTCAACGAATTTTTGCAACAAATTGACGGTTTTGCTGGAAGAAATCCAAATCTTTTGCTTTTGGGAGCAACAAACAGGCCTTGGGACATAGACAGTGCCGCCATGCGTTCGGGCAGATTTTCGCAAAAGATATATTTGCCACTTCCAGATGCCCCAGCAAGAAAGTTTATGCTTGAAAAAAACATGAAAAAAGTTCCGGTTGAAAAGGGATTTGACATAAACAAAATTGTTTCTCAAACAGAGGGTTACAGCGGGGCGGACATTGAGGAATTGTGTGACCGTGCCAAAGATGAACCTCTTTTGGAAGCAATTAAAACTGACAAAATTGTGCTTGTTTCAAATAAGGATTTTGACAGAGTGCTGGAAACTTTCCCGCCAAGTGTCACAGAAAAAGAAGTCAAGCAGTTTGAACTTTATAATGAAGAATTGGGGCTTAGAACAAAGAAAACAAAAAAATAAGGGGCTTTATGAGAGAGCGTGTTTGTAAAAATTGCGGAGGCAAATCATACAAAGTTGTTGGGCAGAACATGGTTAAATGCAGGTTCTGTGGGACTTTATATGTTGATGAACACGCATCAAAAGAGGAAGAAGTTTTGGTTATTGGGGCAAACGAAATTGCCCGCGCACTTCGTTTTGAGGATGCGGTTGATGAGTTCAACAAAATTTTAAATCTGTTTCCAATGTCTTTTGAAGGATATTTTGGAAGGGCACTTGCAAGAAACAAAATTGTTTTAACGGCAAACAAAAGAAGCAGCAGTCGAAACCCTGTGTTTTTTGACAAAATCATAAATCTTTTTGACGATGCCGATTTTAAAAAGGCTGTGGAACTTGCCCCAGAGGACACAATTAAAACTTACAATGATATTGCCAAAAAAATTGAAAGATACAAAAAACAATATGATGAAATCAAAGATGAATTTGATGTTATTGTTGCGCCAGTGGAGTGCAACAAAAACAAAGAAAGCATTTTTGTGAATGAGATTGTTGGGCAACTAAGGCAAAGCAAAAGAGTGTATTTTGTGCCAGAAAATGGCGACAAAGAGCCAAACCTTTTTCATGCGCTTGAAACAAGCAATGTTTTGCTTTTGATAAATGAAGAGAATGCAGATTTTTCCGATGTCAAAAATGTTTTTGATAGGTATTTTTATTTCACAACGCAAAAAAGAAAGTCCAAATCTGGGCTTATTGTGGCTGTTAATGAGAAAAAAATTGAGAAAAAAGACCTGCCAAAAGAATTTTTGAACTTTAAAAACATTGTTTCAATAAATCAACCAGCAGAAGAGGTTGTGAACAAAGTTTTGCAAGAATTGGAAAAAACCTCAAAAGAGGTTGCCAAAATTGACACGGTTACGCTTTCAAATGAAGCGCCTCAAAAGAAAGAGAATGTTGAAATTCAAAGCATCAATCCAGTGGACTTGGGTCACTATGAAGTTGAGAACATGGCGCTCAGTGATGAAAACAAAATTGAGTGGATTTTTCTGCTTTTAAAAAATGGTGACTTTGAAACTGCCAACAAATTGATTGCAAGAGAACTTGAAAAGGACCCAAACAATGCGCGCTTGATGTTTGCAGAACTGTTGTGTTCAAGAAAAATTAGAACGCAAGAGGACTTTTTTGCCAGCGTTTCAAATTTCAAAGATATGGACAAAATCCAAAAAATTCTAAGTTTTTCTCAAAAAGATTTTGCAGAAAATTTTGTTGACAATTTGGAAGGGCAGATTATAAAGTTGGGAGAAGTGGAATATTATCAAAAATATTTGCTTTTTCTTGCTGGATTTAACACTCCAAATCGTGAAAATTTCATTGGGCAAGCCGAAAATTTGGCTGTGGAAACAATGGATGAAAACTTGATTGAGGATGTTCAAAAGTGTTTCAATCCAAAAGATGTTGACAGATTTGTCAATTTTTACTATGCACTTGCGCAAAAAAGCGGCGAGCAAAAATATTATGACAAAATTTTAAGCCTCGATCAAGGTCATGAACAAAGCAACATGACCAAGTTTTTGGAGCATTTTAAAACACCAGAGCAAATTTTGTCCTATAAAAACAAAACTGAAATTGAGGAGATTTTCAAATTTTTAAGTGAAAGTTCCAGGACCAATTTTGTTATGCAAGTTGCCGACATGATTTTGCCTATTGCATATAAAGATTTGGAGGCGGCAGAAAGCCAACTTGATTTCTATCTTTCATATATTTCCGACAGCGCTCAACTATGCTTGTGCTTAAACAAAATTGCAACATCCTTTCAAGAGATGAGGTTTTTCAAACAAGCAGAAAAATACATTTCCATTGCACTTTCAAAGGACAATCAAAATGCCGATTTTTATTGGACACTAATAAAGGTTAAAGCACACTGCAACTCAGACGGGGAAGTGATAACGTCACCCGTTAAGTTTTCAGATTTTGAAGAATGGGAAAGTTTGATAAGCGTTTCAAGTGAAAGCCAACGCGAAAAATATGCCGAAATTGTCAGCAAAAACAACTTATTTAAAGGCGAAAGATCAAAGTTTTTGCCAGATATGTTAGACGAGAAAAATTTAAAAGCAAAACTCAGTGACTTTTTGAATAGAAATCACAAAATTTTGCTTGAAATAAATGCTGAGCAGGGCATTGATGCAAAGGCAAAAGCGGACTATTTTCAATCACAACTAAAACCTCTTGAACAGTGCTTGGCAAATCTTGAAAACTGCCAAAATTATGACGAATTTGCCAAAATCACATCAAAGATTGAAACGAGGCTGGACCTCCTTGACCTCACTTTTGAAACTTCGATAAATGTTTTGAATGTCACCGAAAGAGATGCGGGGCTGAAACAAATTTATTCTGAAAAGGAACTTCAAGAGAAGAAACATCAAAAGCAACTTAAAAAGATAAGAGAGGATAAATTTATAAAAGGATATTTGTGTGGTTTTTTGGAATTTTTCCCACTTTGCTTTTTAACTTTTCTTTTGGCGTTCACAATATTTTATCCAAAACAAGTTTATGCGTTTTTCAATCAAACATTTTTGATTGTTTCTTTGCTCTGCACAATGGTTATTGCGCTTGCAAATATCATATTCTATTACATAAAACGGAAAAAACTTAACACAAAATGGAAAATCATCAACATTGTTTTGTTTGCGATTGGAATAGTGAATTTGATACTTTTTGTCATTTGTTTCTATCTTTTCCCAAGCGTCATTCAAGTTTCAAATGCAAACGAACTTAAAACCTATCTTGAAAATGTTAGATATGGCAAAATTGAACTTTCACAAGACATTGACATGAAAGATTATTCTTGGCAAGCAACCTCTTTCTCGGGAGTTTTGGACGGAAAAAATCACACGATAAAAAATTTGAATGTTTCTGGTGGCGGACTGCTTTCAACAAACAGCGGAACGATAAAAAATTTGCAAATTGAACTTTCTCAAACTTTCAAAAATGGAACGCTTTTTGGCGGCATTGCACAGCGAAACAACGGAACTTTGCAAAACTGCACAGTCAGCGGAACGCTGTCAGTTGAAACAAACATAAACAGTGTGATTGGTGGCTTGGTTGGCGAGGACATGGGTGGAAAAATCTTAAACTGCAAAACCAATTTGGTTGTGACAATCAAAGTTACTAACTGCGAAATTGGTTATGGCGGATATGTTGGCAGAGTTTCAGCCGGCACGCAAATATTCCAAAGTTCCAGCGAAGGCAGGGTGACGGTCACAAGCGAAAACGCAAAATTAAACTTGGGTGGCTTGATTGGTACATTAAACAAAGTTAGCGGACATTCCATAAGCCAAAATGTAGCAAATCTTAACATCTCTCTTTCAGGCACAGCCCAAGAGGCGCAAATTGGCGGGCTTGTTGGATTGGGATACAGCAACAGTGACAACAATTACACCAAAGGCAGCATAGATGTTTTGGAACTTACAAGCCCTGTTCTAAATGTTGGCGGGCTTTATGGAAAATTTGAAAGCATCAACAATCCAAGCGGCGTGTCTTACAGTTATTCTTCCATGACAATTTCCGCAAAGAGTGACATTAAAGTTGGCGGAGTTTTTGGATATTTCTCTGGCAGTGTCAAAAATTGTTTCTCAGTCATAAATCCTATTGGGGATGAAAATCCTAACTACACTATGGGAGCAGGCTCTTGCAAGCAGTTAAGCAAATATGACCCTTCTATGAATTTCAGCTCGCAAATTTGGGTTATTCCACAAGAGCCATCAATTCTTCCACGATTAATTTGGGAAAATAATTAAAACAAAGCAAATTTGTTGACACGTCAACATATAAATTGATATAATGACATCTGACAAGCATAAATGCTTGTCTTTTGTTTGGCTAAAAGTGAGGGGAAAATGTTTAAACTTCTGAAAAATTTAAAAAGCTTAGACTGGTTTTATATATTTTTGGTTGCGGGGCTTGTTGTGCTGCAAGTGTGGTTGGACATCAAAATTCCTGACTACACAAGGGCCATCACCAGCGAACTGCAACGTCCTCAAACGGGCATTTTGATGGGACATCCAGAGTGGACAGTCAGAGTTTCGGTCATCCTGCAAAATGGCGGCTTCATGCTTGCTTGTGCACTTGGAAGTTTGGTAAGCGCAATCATTGTTGGCTTTTTAACTGCAAAAATTGCAGCAAATTTTTCTTTTAATTTGAGAGAAAAAATTTATAACAAAATTCAAAACTTTTCGCTTTCTGAGTTAAATCAGTTTTCAACTGCAAGCCTCATCACAAGAACAACAAACGATGTTACACAAGTGCAATTCTTTGTGGCTATGGGGCTTCAAGTGCTTCTCAAAGCGCCGGTTATGGCAATTTGGGCACTAACAAAAATGCTTAATGTAAGTTGGCAGTGGTCGCTTGCAACAGGGGTTGCAATTTGCTTGCTTATTGTGATGATAACTATTGTTGTTATTTTTGCTATTCCAAAATTTAAGAGAATTCAAACATTAACCGATAATTTGAATAGAGTTACGCGTGAAAACTTAACGGGCATAAGGGTTATTCGTGCGGCAAATGCGGAGGACTATCAAAACGCCAAGTTTGAAAAGTCCAATCAGGAACTCACATCCAACAACCTTTTTGCAAGCAGAATTATGGGAATCATGAGTCCGGGAATGAGCCTTATTATGAGCAGTTTAAGTTTGTCAATCTTTTGGATTGGTGCTTACATTGTTAAGGACTCAACTATGCTTGACTTTATGATTTCGTTTATGTCCTATTCTGTGCAAATTGTGATGGCGTTCATGCTTTTGATTATGATTTTCATAATGCTGCCAAGAGTGCTTGTTTCATCAAGACGTATAAACGAAGTTTTGGACAGCAAAAATGACATCACTTCGGGAGTGTTCGAGGGTGCTGAGGACAGAGAAAAAGTTCCTGTTGTGGCTTTTAAAAATGTTTCTTTCAAATATCCAAATGCTGATGAATATGTTTTAAAAAACATTTCTTTTGAGGCCAACGAGGGTGAAACTGTGGCATTCATTGGCTCAACAGGAAGCGGGAAAAGCACGCTGATAAACCTCATCCCAAGACTTTATGATGCAACTGAGGGAGATGTTTTGATTGAGGGCGTGAATGTGAAAGAATATGACCTTCACAGGCTCAACCAAAAGATTGGATATGTTCCGCAAAGGGGCGTGCTGTTTAAAGGCACGGTTAAAGAAAATGTGGACTTTGGAGACAACAAAGCAAGCGAAGAGGTTGTTAAAAAGGCCATTTCTGTTGCACAAGCATCGAATTTTGTTGGCAGAATGGGCGGGCTTGACAGCGAAATTTCTCAAGGCGGCACAAACGTTTCTGGCGGACAGAAACAAAGGCTATCCATTGCAAGAGCCATTGCGCGCGAGCCACAAATTTTCATATTTGATGACAGTTTCTCGGCACTTGACTACAAAACGGACAAAAAACTTAGGGAGGCGCTTAAAAAACACACAGGCAACGCCACCAAATTTATTGTGGCACAACGAATTGGAACAATTAAGGATGCGGACAAAATTGTGGTTTTGGACAGTGGCAACATGGTTGGCATAGGCACACACGAAGAACTTTTAAAAACATGTCCAATTTACAAAGAGATTGCCCTTTCACAACTTTCAAAGGAGGAATTGTAATATGAAAAAGAAGGCAAAGCAAAAAGGCGCTTTCAAAGAGCCAATGAAAAAACTTATTCGATATTGCAAATTCCAATGGGGCTGGCTTGCACTTGCAATTTTGTTTGGAGCAATAGCGGCAGTTTTTCAAATAATAGGGCCAATTAAAATTCAAGACCTCACAAACATGATTGTGAAAGGCATTGCAGTGGGCGTGGATTTTGAAGCGTTCACTCAAATTGCACTGTTTTTGCTGATTATTTATTTGATTGGAGCAATTTTGGGTTATTTCCAACAATTTATAATGGCAACAAGCACGCAGGCAGTTGTCAAACGATTTAGAAGGGACATTTCTGGAAAAATCAACCGCTTGCCACTTGGCTATTTTGACGGCCATATGTATGGCGACATTTTAAGCCGCGTGACAAACGATGTTGACACCATCGGGCAGAGTTTAAACGAAAGCATAGGCACACTTTTTTCAAGCGCAACTTTGTTTTTGGGTGTTTTGATTGCAATGTTTGTCATTGAGCCAATCATGGCGGTGACCGTTATTGGCGCAACCATAGTTGGATTTTCATTTTCTCTTATTTTCCTCACAAGAGCGCAAAAATATTTCACGCAAAACCAAAAAAATCTTGGAGAACTCAATGCGCATGTTGAAGAAAACTATTCTGGGCACAATGTTGTTCAACTTTTCAATGCGCAAAACAAAATGCACAACGAGTTTTCAAAAGTCAACAAAAAACTTTACACAAGCGGCTGGAAAGCACAATTCATTGGCGGCGTTATGCAGCCTGTGATGGGATTTGTTGGAAACTTTGGATATGTTGCTGTGTGTGTTGTGGGCGGCGTTTTGGCGGCGCAAAGAGGAATTGGATTCATTGGCACAATCACCACTTTCATGATTTTTGTTAGACTATTTTCAAATCCGCTTTCTCAAATGGCACAAGCGTTGTCCAGACTTCAATCCACAGCGGCAGCAAGCACAAGAGTGTTTGAGTTTTTAAACGCCGAAGAACTTGCAGACGAAAGCGAAAAGACACTTGTTTTAAACGACGTTAAGGGCGATGTTGAATTTGACGATGTTGTGTTTGGCTATAATAAGGACAAAATCATAATCAAAGGTTTTTCGGCAAATGTTAAGGCGGGCGAAAAGGTGGCTATTGTTGGGCCAACAGGCGCGGGCAAAACAACGCTTGTGAATCTGCTTATGAGATTTTATGAGGTGAACAGTGGCGACATAAAAATTGACGGCGTTTCAACAAAGGATTTGTCGCGCGATAATGTTCACAAACTTTTTGGAATGGTGCTGCAAGACACATGGCTGTTTGAAGGAACAATCAAAGAAAATTTAAGATACAACAATCCAAATGTAACTGATGAACAAATTGTTGAGGCGTGCAAAAAAGTTGGAGTTGACCATTTTATTCAAACCCTATCAAAAGGCTATGACACAGTGCTAACTGACAGCGTCAACCTTTCGTCTGGGCAAAAACAACTTCTCACCATTGCAAGAACAATGCTTGAAAACAGGCCTATGATGATTTTGGATGAGGCAACAAGTTCGGTGGACACCAGAACGGAAGTTTTGCTTCAAGAGGCAATGGACAAAGTTATGGAAGGCAGAACATCTTTCATAATTGCACATCGTCTTTCAACAATAAAAAATGCCGACTTAATTTTGGTGCTTAAAGATGGCGACATTGTTGAAAGCGGAAATCATGAAGAGCTGCTTGCCAAAGGCGGATTTTATGCCGATTTATACAACAGCCAATTTGAAAAAGTTTAATTTTTTCTAAAAAACGCATAAAAACACCAATTTTTTGCAAAATAATGCTGAAAAAGAGGTGTTTTTTATGAAATTTTTATTCTTTTTTATGGGGATACCACTTATGATTATGTCATTTTTTGAAGCCATTGACGTTTTGCCTTACGTGGCGCAAACAAATTTGATTGTTGATGGCAACACAATCGAACTTTCTCAGGAGCAGCAAGACCAACTTTTCGTGCAAATTGAGCAGTTGTTTGAAGGCTCAAAAACAATGCCAGCCTTTGGGGTGACAACGCCAGAGATGTTTGCAGAAGATTTGAAGAGTGGCAATTTTGTTTCAATGAAGTTTGACGGGCTTTTTGAGGTGAATGGTTTGCCTTTTGACGAACTTGTTTTTAAGGTGGACAAGGATTATCACGCGTTCAATCTTATTCGCGGAAACAATGGTGTTTACAATGGCAGATGCATATACATCGACCTTGATGAAAAAGATATGAGCGAATTTGATCAATTTATTCAAACGCTTTTGCCAACAAATGAAGTGAGAGAGGATGTTTAATCCCATTTTAATTGACAACAAAAGAAAATTATAATAAAATAAGCGTATAAAGAATGTAATTAAAATTACATTTTTTATCATTAAAAGGAGCGGTTATGATTGAGGCTTGGGAAGGTTTTAAAGGAAACAAATGGAAAAAGGAAATAGATGTTGCCGATTTTATTTTGGCAAACTATAAAGAATATAAAGGCACGGACAAGTTTCTTGTTGGGCCAACAGAAAAAACACAAAAAGTTTGGCACAAATGCGAGCAACTTCTTGTAAAAGAAAGAAAAACGGGATTGCTTGATGTTGAAACAAAAGTTATTTCTGGCATAAACAATTTTGCTCCGG
>CANRMV010000025.1 GCA_947631875.1 uncultured Clostridia bacterium | reverse complement strand
AATGCATTGCTGAAAATTTGCCGCATATTCAGTTAGATTATTCTAAAACAAGGCCGCCGTCAACAAACAAAGTTTGCCCTGTTATGAAGGACGCTTTGTCGCTTGCCAAAAAGTAAACCGCTTCTGCAACATCTTCTGTTGTGCCAAGCCTTTGAAGAGGGGTCATATCGGCAATTTCATCTTTCTCTTCTTGGGTGAGATTGTTGTTCATTTTTGTGTCAATAAAGCCGGGAGCAACAACATTTATTCTCACACCTAAATTTCCAAGTTCGCTTGCAAGCGATTTGCAAAGCCCACTCATGGCAGATTTTGTTGCGGCATACACACTTTCACACGAGCAGCCTATTTTTTCTGCAAAAGAGCCAAGCAAAACAATGCTTGCGTTTCGCACATTGATTGTGCGCTTGCAAAAACTCTTAACGCATTTTATTGCGGCTTTTATATTCACTTCAAAAAGGTTGTCAATTTCTTCATCTTTGCAATCGATAATCAAGGCTCGTTTTTGGGCGACACCACTTGCAAAAACAAGAACATCTAGGCTTTCAAAATCGTTTTCAACCTCGCGAAAAAACTCTTCAACCTTGCCTTTTTCGGTTAAATTGAGTTTGTAATATTTAATTTTGACATCTTTCTTTGGCTTAACCTCAAATTTTGTGTTATTGTAAGTTAGAGCCAAATTGTATCCGTTCTCTGCGAAAAGCAGGGCAGTTTTTTGCCCAATATCGCTTGATGCACCAATAATCACAGCGGTTTTTCTTATCATATAAACTCCAATTTGTTTTCTTTTTCGTTTGTTTTTGCTTTTTATTGCTTATTTGGTTTGCCAATTTTTAATAAGGCTCACTTGACCACGCCAGCCCAACCGCAGGCCCAGCATGAGTTGCAACAACAGGACCAACTTCGCCTTCATAAATTTCAAACTTGCCATAATCTCCGCGCGCTTTCAAAACGGCATAAACCATTTCTCTAAACTGCTCAAACAAAGTGGTTTTTGCAATATGCAAAATGAAAATTCTGACAAGTTTTCCTTCTGGTGGAATGGTTGCGATAAGGTCTCGCATTGCCTTTTGAAGTCCAAAACTGTTTTTATTTGACAATATGCCCTTTTTAAAGGTGACGATTGGCCTTATTTTTAATATTGAGCCCAAAACGGCGGTCACTCTTCCAATTCTTCCACCTTTGAAGATATATTCCAAAGTGTCGGGAATGAAGGTGATTATGCTTGTTTCTTGAAGAGATGTCAGCCTTTCAACAATTTCGATCACCGATTTTCCTTCGTCACGCATTTTAACGGCTTCCATAATGTATCCCAAAATGGTTTGTGCAAGGGCGAGGCTGTCAAAAACAGTGACTTTTGAAGGGTCTTTACATTGCTCTTTTGCAAGGTTTGCAACATTATGCGAGCCAGAAACGGTGCTGCTAATGGTGAAAACCAAAACTTCGTTTCCTGCATCAATCGCTTTGTTGTACTGCTCAATGAAAAGTTCAAGCGAAGGCTGGCTTGTTTTTGGGAAAAGTTTGGTTGATGTGAAGTCATCAAAAAATTGCCCAAAAGTTCCTGGTGGGCCTTCAATAAATTCTTGGTCACGATATAAATATCTAAGTGGAACGACTGTTATGTCGTGTTTTTCTAAAAATTCGGTGGGTGCGTAGGCTGTGCTGTCTGTTATAATTTTTATCATTAAATCACCTCAAAACTTACTTACTAAATTATTCTAACACAAGCAAAGGTTGTTTTCCAAATATTTTTAGCACAAAAAAAGACAAAAGAACACGCAAAAAATGTTGAAATCAAAAAAAATAATTGACTTAGAATTAAATTATATGATATATTTAGATGAAATATATTCGCTTTGGAGGTTTTATGGAAGAATTATCAAATGAAGTTGACATTCGTCGTCAAAAAATTGACGAACTTAGAAAGAGTGGGGAAATTCCATATAAAGAAAAATTTGACCGCACTTGCACAATCCAAGAAGCACGTGAAAAATTGGGCGAAAGGGTTGCCATTGCCGGCAGAATTGTGTTTAGGCGCATTATGGGAAAATTTGGTTTTTGCCAAATAAGAGATGTTTATGACAAAATACAAATTTCTGTTGGCAGAAATGAATTTTCGGAAGAAGATTATAACTTTTACAAAAAGATGATTGATATTGGCGACTTTATTGGCGTTGAAGGCGAAGTTTATCAAACTCAAACGGGCGAGGTGACAGTTAGAGCCGAGAAAATTGTTTTGCTTTCAAAAACATTAAGGCCACTTCCTGAAAAATTTCACGGAATTGCTGACACTGAAATAAAATATCGTCAACGCTATTTGGACCTTATCACAAGTGAAGAAAGCCGCAAAATTTTCCTCACAAGAAGCAAGGTGACATCTTTTATCCGCAGATTTTTGGAGGATAACGGCTTTATTGAAGTGGAAACTCCTGTTTTGCAAACAAGTGTTTCGGGAGCAAGCGCAAAACCATTCTTCACACATCACAACGCTCTTGACCTTGAATGCAATTTGAGAATTGCCTTTGAATGCGCTTTGAAGGAATGCATTGCAGGGGGAATTGACCGCGTTTTTGAACTTGGAAAAGATTTCAGAAATGAAGGAATGGACCCGGCGCACCTTCAAGAGTTCACACAAGTTGAGTGGTACGCTTCCTATTGGAACTATGAGGACAACATAAATTTCTTCAAAAAGTTTCTTGTTGAACTTATGAAAAATTGTCTTGGAACAACAAAAGTTTCCTATCAAGGGCGCGAGGTGGAATTTGACACCGAATGGGACAGAATTGATTATGTTGCCAAGATGAGAGAACTTTTGGGCTGTGATTTTCTTAAAATTGATGATTTAAATCAACTTAAAAAGGTTGCAGTTGACAAAAAATTGTTTTCATATGGCGATTTGGAAGAATGCAAGAGTGTGAGAACGCTTATCGACTATATCTACAAGCGCAAAATTCGTGCAAATATTGTCAATCCAACAATCCTTTATAACTATCCTGCTTCGCTTAAACCTCTTGCAAGACGAAATGACCAAGACGAAAACATTGTGGATGTTTTCCAAATTGTTGCGGGCGGGCAAGAACTTGTGAACGCTTACAGCGAACTTGTTGACCCAATCGTGCAAAGAAGAACGCTTGAAGAGCAGTTGAAAGAAAAAGCACAGGGTGATGAGGAAACTATGGACGTTGATGAGGACTTTTTGCTTGCTATGGAGCATGGAATGCCACCAATTTCGGGGCTTGGCTTTGGAATTGACAGATTTTTGCAGTTTGTTTTTGATTGCCCAAATATCCGCGATGTTGTGCTGTTCCCTCTTATGAAATAGGAGAAATTGATGGACGCAAAATTTATTATGAGCGGGCTTGATGCAATGGTTGAAAATCCAAGATGCGAACTTGAACACAAAACGCCGTTTGAACTTTTGGTTGCAGTTATATTGTCCGCTCAATGCACCGACAAGCGCGTGAATGCGGTGACAAGAGAACTTTTTAAAACGCACAACACACCAAGTGACTTTGCCTCCATGCCTTTGGGGGAACTTGAACAAAAAATTCATTCTTGTGGATTTTATCACAACAAGGCAAAGGCAATAATATCTGCAAGCCGAGATATTTTGGAAAGATTTGGCGGCGCTGTGCCAAACAATTTTGATGACTTGCTCACTCTTGCGGGCGTGGGCAGGAAAACAGCAAATGTTGTTATTGCGGTTGCTTTTGGAGGAGATGCTTTTGCTGTGGACACGCATGTTTTGAGGGTTTCCAACAGGCTTGGAATTGTGAAAACAAGAGATCCAAACAAATGCGAAGAAAAACTTTGTGCATTTTTTCCAAAAAACAAGTGGTCTAAATTGCACTATCAAATGGTGTTGTTTGGAAGATATACATGCAAAGCAATAAAGCCGGAATGCGCAAGATGTTTGTTTAATCGAGAATGCCCAGATAGCCGAGTTTAAAACAAATTTGCAACAAAAGCGAAGTGGGCAAAAAAGGAGAGGAATGTTTTTAGATAGAGTTAAAATTTCAATTAAGGCGGGAAATGGTGGAAAAGGTTCTACTTCTTTTTTGCGCACCAAACTCACAATGAAGGGCGGGCCTGACGGTGGAGATGGTGGCAGAGGCGGGCATGTAATTTTTCGTGCCACAGATGAAATAAACACTCTTTATTCTTTCCGCTTTAAAAAGAAGTTTGTTGCAGAAAACGGCGAGGACGGGCATCAAAAAAATCAAACAGGAAAGAACGGAAAAGACGAAATCATACTTGTTCCAACGGGAACGGTGCTGATAAATCCAAAAACCAACAAGGTTTTGGCAGATTTAAGCGAAAACGGGCAGGAATTTTTGGCTTTGCGCGGCGGCGTTGGCGGACATGGAAACGCATATTATCGTTCTTCCATAAAACAAGCGCCAAGTTTTTCGCAGGTGGGCGAAACTGTTGAGATTAAGGAAATTTTGTTGGAACTTAAAACAATCGCAGATGTGGGGCTTGTGGGCTTTCCAAATGTTGGAAAATCAACCTTGCTTTCGGTTATTTCAAACGCAAATCCAAAAATTGCAAACTATCCTTTCACAACAATATATCCAAATTTGGGAGTTTGTGAGGTTTTGGGCGAAACATTTGTTGTTGCGGACATTCCTGGCTTGATTGAAGGGGCAAGTGAAGGCTTGGGGCTTGGGCATCATTTCCTAAAACATGTTGAAAGGGTGAGATTGATTGTCCATTTGATTGACATTTCCGAAAGCGAGGGCAGAAGTGCGGTGAGCGATTTTGAGATAATCAATCACGAACTTGAAAAATACTCAAAAGAACTTGCAAAAACCAAACAAATTGTTGTATTTTCAAAATGTGATTTGCTTGAAAAAGACGAACTTGAAAAGAGAATACAAAAATTTGTGAAAGAAACCAAAATTAAGGAATATTTGTGCATTTCGTCTTTTGCAAGAACGGGGCTGGAAGAACTTAAAAAAACTATTCTTGAAAACCTTAAAAAAATTCCTAAAAAACCTCCACTTGCGGTTGAAGAAACAGGCTTTGACAAAAAAGATGTGTCAAGCATTGAAATTGTGCGACATGATGATGGAGTTTTTGAAGTTTTGGGAGGAAGAATTGAGGGGCTTGCAAGAGGTGTTGTGATTTCTGACCCGCGTTCGTTTGCTTACTTTCAAACAACTTTAAAAGAAATGGGTGTCATTGACAGGCTGAAAGAAAAAGGCTTGAAAAATGGTGACACAGTTTTGATTAAAGACATTGAATTTGAATATAGCGAATAACACAACATGTTGTGGTGGTATGCAAGCAGTTTATGACATAACACCACAAGATAAGGAGAGTGATATGATAACAACAAAACAAAGAGCATGTTTAAGAGGGCTTGGCAATGCACTTGACAGCGTTATGCAAATTGGAAAAGACGGCGTCAGTGAAAATGTGGTGGAGAGTGTCAATTTGTTGCTTGAAGCCAGAGAACTTATCAAAATTAAGGTGCTGAAAAACTGCGACCTTACGCCAAAAGAGGTGGCAAATGAGATTGTTGCCCAACTTGATGCTGAAATTGTGCAAGTGATTGGAAACACGATTATACTCTATAAAAAATCCACTCGAAAGGATTTTAAGCACATTGAATTGCCTTAGGAAAGGCGAAAAACTATGGGTGTTTTTGGAAAATTCTTATTTCAAGAAACCAATTAAAATATATGCAAAACAAAAAGGAGAAAAAAATGTATACAATTAAAATTGACAAATCAAAAGTGGAACTTGATGTTCAAATTTCAAATGAGGAATGGGATAAAGCGGTTGACTTTGTTTATCAACATAGCAAAAACGACTATCCTGTTGAAGGTTTTAGAAAGGGCAAGGCGCCAAGAAGAGTCATTGAGAAAAATTATGGCGAAAACGTGTTTTTCACTGATGCTTTAAACTTTTTCATCGACAACACAATCACCGAAGTTATGCGACAAACCCCAGAATATGAGCCTGCAACAATGCCAAATGTTGAACTTCTCAGTTCTAACAAAGATGACGGTATGAAAGTTAGAGTTACTTATGAAATGGTCCCAGACTTTAAAATTTGCAAATACACAGGATTAACCATTAAAGTGCCAGACACAAAAGTTGAAGATGAGGAGGTTGAACACGCAATCGAGCATCTTTTGCATGAAAATTCCACTTATGAAGAAGTTGACAGACCAATTCAAAACAACGACAGTGCAGTGATTGATTTTGTTGGCTTTCTTAACGGAGTTGAGTTTGACGGCGGCAAGATTATCCTCTTGAAATTGGCTCTCACACTTTCATTGACACTTTTGAGGAGCAACTTATTGGGCATTCAAAGGGCGAAACAGTTGATGTTAATGTGACTTTTCCTGAAAACTATGGCGCAGAAGAATTGAGAAATAAGAAAGTTGTTTTTAGCGTTACAATCAAGGCAGTTAGGGAAAGACACGTTCCTGTTCTTGACGACAAATTTATTTCCAATGCGACAGAATTTGAAACTGTGGAAGAGTATAGAAAAGATGTTTTTGCTCATATTCAAACTATGAAGCAAGATGAGCAAAGAAGAACATTCGACCTTGACATTAGAAAACACATTATTGACAACACCGAAATAATAATTCCACAAGACATGATTGACAGAAGTGTTAAAAACGAACTTGCCGTTGCGGACAAATATGCAAAACAACTTGGAATGCCTATTGAAAAGTTTGTTTTGAATATGTATGGAACAAATCTTGCAGAACTTGAACAAAGAATAACCGCAACAACAATACACAGAATAAAACTTAGATACATTTTCAGAAAGATTATCCGCGAGCAAAATTTGGACCTCACCAAAGAGGAAGAGGCTGAGGCAATCAAGGGCGAAACAGACGAAAATGAAATCGGCCGCCTTACATCTGAAAAACTTGCAGAAAAGGTTATGGTTTTCCTTAGAGCAAACAATAAAATGGAAATTGATGACAGTTTAAAACTTGAATTTTAATCAAACTTGAATTTAATCAAATTTAAAAAATAAAAGGAGAAAAAGATTATGTTAATTCCTATGGTTGTTGACCAAACAGGCGCAAGCGAAAGGTCATATGATATTTATTCAAGATTGCTTGAAGACAGAATTGTGTTTTTGACAGGAGAAATCACTGATGCAACAGCAAATGTTGTCATCGCGCAACTCATTTATTTGGAAGGGAAAAATCCTGATAAAGATATTTTCCTTTATATAAACAGTCCGGGAGGCTCTGTTTCGGCAGGAATTGCCATTTACGACACAATGAATTACATCAAATGCGATGTTTCCACCATTTGCATTGGGCTGGCGGCATCGATGGGGGCATTTCTTCTTTCAAGCGGAACAAAGGGCAAAAGATTTGCACTTCCAAACAGCGAAATTATGATTCATCAACCTCTTGGCGGAACACAAGGGCAAGCAAGTGACATTGAGATACAGGCAAGGCATATGAAGAAAACAAAGGAAATGCTGAACCGCATTTTAAGTGAGAACACAGGCAAAAGTCTCAAAGACATTGAGAAGGACACCGACCGTGACAACTATATGTCGGCAGAAGAAGCAAAGAAATATGGACTTATCGACAACATATTTGTAACAAGAAAATCAAAAAAGGACTAAAAAATGAAAGATATTGACATGTGTGCCTGCACTTTTTGCGGAAAACCACAAAAAGCGGCTAAAAAACTTATTGCAAGCCCAAAAGGCGATGCGTTTATTTGTGATGACTGCGTTAGAATTTGTGCGGATATTATAAAGGAAGAGGCGGCAAAAGTTAAAGTGTTCAAAGACCTTGTTATTCCTTCGCCAAAGGAAATTAAAAAAAGCCTTGATGCTTTTGTTATTGGTCAAGAGCAAGCAAAAAAGGTGCTTTCTGTTGCTGTTTTCAACCATTATAAACGAATAAACTACAACGAACACAACAAACGCAACAAACAAAAGAAAGACGACAAGGCTTTGGAACTTGAAAAAAGCAATGTTTTAATGATTGGCCCAACAGGCTCTGGAAAAACTTTGCTTGTTAAAACACTTGCAAAAATTTTGGATGTTCCTTTTGCATGCGCAGATGCCACAACTCTAACTGAGGCAGGCTATGTTGGCGAAGATGTTGAAAATGTGCTTTTGAAACTTATTCAAAATGCCGACTATGACATTGAAAGGGCGGAAAGAGGAATTATTTATATTGACGAAATTGACAAAATTTCTCGAAAAAGTGAAAACCGCTCTTTGACGCGTGATGTGGGCGGTGAAGGCGTTCAGCAAGCGCTTTTGAAAATCATTGAAAGCACGGTTGCCAGCGTGCCACCACAGGGCGGCAGAAAGCATCCTCATCAAGAAATGTTGCAAATTGACACAACAAACATTTTGTTTATTTGTGGCGGAGCGTTTGTTGGCCTGGATGACATCATCTACAAAAGGCTGTCAACTTCTGCCATTGGCTTTAATGCGAATGTTAAAAATTCAGAGGAAAAAGCAAAAGTTGATTACTCAAAAGATGTGCAACCAGATGACCTTATCAAATTTGGCTTAATTCCAGAGTTTGTTGGAAGATTGCAGGTTATAACAGGGCTTGACAACTTGGATGAAAAGGCACTTAAAAGAATTTTGGTTGAACCAAGAAATTCAATCGTTAAGCAATATAAACAACTTTTCAAAATTGATGGTTTTGACCTTGAATTTGAAGATGAGGCGCTGGAATATATCGCTCAGAGGGCAATCAAGTTGAAAACGGGTGCACGCGGCGTTAGAACAATTATGGAAAGCCGAATGCTTGAACTTATGTTTGATTTGCCAGACCCAAATGTGTATGGGAAATTGATTATAACAAAGGGTTTCATTGAAAATGGCGAAGAGCCAATTCTTGTTAAAAAAGAGGAGGAAGGTGCAAAAGCCGTTTAGCAATTTTGCCACCACTATAAAATTTCGGGATTGTCCTTGCGATTGAAACGAGGATTAAACTGCGAAATAATGGCAAAGACAACAAGGATTGATGCAACTATGCAATAATAAATTGTTGTTCTTAAAAACAAACTGCTTAAAATCAGAACAAGGGCGGAAAACAGATAGCCTTTCGTTCTTTTTTTATTGAAGGAATAGGCAAAAAAATCTTTTAGCACAAGTTTCTTTTCAGAAGGATATTTTTTTGAAATTTCTGGAAAAACATTATAGTATTTGTAAAGTTTTTCATAAGTTTGATACTGGTCAAAAATTTCAATTTTCTCTTTAAAACTGCCAAGCAAAGTGAAAACTTTTTTGTCAGAAACCTCTTTGCATAAAATAACAATTTTTGTTGCCTTTTCTTTTTTCACTTGCTTGTAAATTTCCAACAATTTGTTGCTTGTCAGCCCATCAAAAGAAAAATCTGCCCAAAGCACCGTTTTCACATGTTCGGGGTGGGTTATTGTGAGATATTTTTTGTGTTTTTCAACATTTTTGTGTTTGGTCAGGCTTAATTTTTCAAAAAAATCCATATAATTTTCCTCGCAAGCAAGCGACAAAAACATGTTTTCGGCATCCTCTTTTTCTTTTAATTTTAAGCCAACTTTCACCTTTTTCCTTCTTCTCAAAAAGAAAAACAACAAATAGATTGACGTGCTTAAAAGGGCGCTTAAAACAATAACAAGAACAAAGTTTTTTCTTATCAAAAATCTAAGCCAAATAAAAAACAACAAAAACAAAAATGCAAACTTTAAAATCTCTTGAAAAATAAGGCTCAATCTTCTCATAGAACAATTTTTGACACATATTTTCTTTTTAATCACAAAATTTATTGACAAAAATTCAATTTATTGTTAAAATTTGTTTATGGTGAACATTAAAGAACTTGTTGGATTATTGCAAGAAAACAAAATGAAAAACATCTCTGTTTACAACCTCTCAGAAGGCGAAATAGAGAAATTTGTTGTTTTGTCCACTTCCAACAAAATTTTGGACAGCAAAAAATGTGCCGACATCCTTGCTGAAAAATATGCCTACACAGGGAAAATTGAGGGCTATTTTAAGGGTGAGTGGATTGTTTTTGATTTTGAAAATGTCACTCTTCACATCTTTTTGCCAAAAGTTCGCGAAAAATACAACCTTGACAAACTATACAAACCAAAGAAAATTGTTGTTAAATAAAGAAAAATAAAGACAAAGTGCAAAATCGCTTTGTTTTTTTTGTTGTTTGATTTATAATAAAAACATGATAGAGATTTGTTTTGTTTGCACAGGAAACACCTGTCGCTCGGTTATGGCTGAGAGAATAGCACGAAAAATGGCAAAAAACAAAGGATTGAAAAACCTCAAATTTTCTTCCGCTGGCCTGAGAGCCGATGGCAAACAAATCACAGACAACGCAAAAGCAGCCTTAAAAAAACTTGGCTATGACGGCAGACCAAGAAAAAGTGTTAAACTTTCCAAAATTTTGCCAAATACTATATATGTGACAGTTACTGACGACCACAAAAAATTTATCAACAGCAAAAAGGTGATTTCTTTTTCTGAACTTTGGGGCGAGATTGATGACCCTTACAGACAGAACCTTGATGTTTATGAAAAAGCCGCTAAGCAAATTGAAAAAAATGTGGAAGTGCTTTTAGAAAAAATCCAAAATTTGAGAGGTGAGTTATGATTATTATGGCAAGCGACCACAGAGGCTATGCTTTGAAGGAAGAACTTAAAACTTTCTTCAATCAAGAAAACATAATCACAATTGATGTTGGAACTTACAGCAAAGAGCCTGTGGACTATCCAGACTACGCCAAACTTGGCATTGACAAAGTGCTTGAAAACAAAAATAATGTTGGCATTTTTATTTGCGGCTCTGGAATTGGAATGAGCATTGCCGCAAACAGAAATCCAAAAATTCGGGCGGGGCTTTGCTTAACTCCAAAAATGGCAATGCTTGCAAGAAAAGATAACGATGCAAACGTGCTGTGCATTCCCGGAACGCTAAAAACAAAGAAAGTTATCAAAATTGTGAAGGTTTTTTTGACAACTTCTTTTGAAGGAGGAAGGCACGCAAGACGCTTGAAAAAAATTTCAGGGGTGGATAAATGATAAATATAATTGTTCCTATTGTTGAACGCGTTAAGGAATATCAAACCTTCATTGACAAAGCATCCAAAAGAGGCGTCAAAATTTTTGTGGGAATAAGGGAAAGTTTGGCAGGGGAGTTTAAAGCCAACAAAAACACCGAAGTTCACATATACACCGACAAATCCAAAAAAGAAGAAATCATAAACTCTTTGCACTCGTGCAAAATGGCATATGGCAAAGTTTTGATTGTCAGGCGGCCGCTAACTGACACCGAATATGAAAAACTGACAACGTCCAACAAGGATATTGTCACACTTAAAGCCAAGCACAACAAATTTGTTAAGGCGATTAAAAATTTTGCAACCAATGTGATAAGAAGAATTTTTGCGTTCAGTTTCTTTGAGGATATTTCTGCAATTTGCTATGGCGAAAATATGTTTGACCTTTTGTCCGTTTGTGCAAATTTGTCTATGGCAAGCCGAATAAATCATTATGTTGG
>CANRMV010000024.1 GCA_947631875.1 uncultured Clostridia bacterium | reverse complement strand
CGTTTCTTATCATTTCCAAGCACTTCATAGGCTTCATTTATTTCTTTAAATTTTTCAGCAGCATCTGGTGCTTTATTCAAATCTGGGTGGTATTTTTTTGCAAGCCTACGATAAGCCGACTTTATTTCATCAGCCCCCGCATCCTTTTTCACCCCCAGAATTTCGTAATAATCTTTGTTTGCCATATCCTTTTCCTTTTACGCCTCAAACAAAATTGGATGTCACAATTAACATCCAATATTTGTCTTTTAGGCCTTTGTTTTTTAAAGATTATTCTTGCTCACCATCAGTTTCGTCATTGTGTTGCTCATCATTTGGCTCAACTTTCTCTTCAACATTATCTTCAACATGAACATCTTCTGGTTCAACGTCAACAGTGTTGTCATCATGAACTTCTTCTTCATGAGCCTCTTCGTGTGGTTGTTCCTCGTGAGCGTCAGCATTTGTTTGAGCGCCTGCTGCCTGAGCATTTTGATACATCTTTGTGAAAACTTCGTTTGAAACTTTTGTGAGTTCTTCAAGTTCTTTCTTTAAAACTTCAACATCTTCACTTGCAAATTCTGTTTTAGCCTTTGCAATTTCGTCTTCAAGGCGTTTTTTGTCCTCAGCAGAAAGTTTGTCGCCATTTTCTTTCAAGAGTTTTTCAAGAGAGTAAACCATTTGGTCTGCTTGGTTCTTTGTTTCAACAAATTCTTTTCTCTTCTTATCTTCTTCAGCGTGTGCTTCAGCCTCTTTTATAGCCTTTTCGATGTCCTCTTCCTTAAGATTTGAAGAAGCAGTGATTGTGATGTTTTGTTCTTTGTTTGTGCCAAGATCCTTAGCAGAAACTTTAACAATTCCGTTTGCATCAATATCAAAAGTAACTTCAATTTGAGGAACTCCTCTTGGTGCTGGTGGAATGTCTGTAAGTTGGAATCTTCCAAGAGTTTTGTTTTGAGCAGCAAATTCTCTTTCACCCTGCAAAACGTGGATGTCAACGCCTGGTTGATTGTCTGCAGCAGTTGAGAAGATTTGAGATTTCTTTGTTGGGATTGTTGTGTTTCTTTCAATAAGTTTTGTGAACACTCCGCCCAAAGTTTCAATTCCAAGTGAAAGTGGAGTTACATCAAGAAGAAGAACGTCCTTAACATCTCCTGCCAAAACGCCTGCTTGAATAGCAGCACCAACAGCAACGCATTCATCTGGGTTGATTCCCTTGAATGGTTCTTTTTGAGTGAAGTTTTTAACAGCGTCAACAACTGCTGGGATTCTTGTTGAACCACCAACCAAAATAACTTTGTCGATGTCAGAAGTTGAAAGGTTAGCATCAGCCAAAGCGCGTTTGCAGCATTCGATTGTTTCTTTAACCAAATCTTCTGTCAAAGCGTCAAATTTAGCACGAGAAAGTTCGCATTCCAAGTGTTTTGGGCCGTTTGCATCAGCAGTGATAAATGGAATAGAAACATTTGCAACAAGTTTTGCAGAAAGGTCAATCTTTGTTTTTTCTGCTTCATCTTTAAGTCTTTGCATAGCAAGTTTGTCGCCGCTCAAATCCATTCCGCCATTCTTATTTTTAAATTCTTCAACCAAGAAGTCAATGATGCGGTTATCAAAATCGTCACCGCCAAGACGAGTGTTCCCGTTTGTTGAAAGAACTTCAAACACATTGTCACCAATTTCAAGAATAGAAACATCGAAAGTTCCACCACCAAGATCGTAAACCAAGATTTTTTGATTTTGGCTTTCGCCCTTGTCAAGCCCATAAGCAAGAGCAGCAGCAGTTGGCTCGTTGATGATTCTCATAACTTCAAGTCCTGCAATTTTGCCTGCATCTTTTGTTGCTTGTCTTTGGCTGTCGTTGAAGTAAGCAGGAACTGTGATAACAGCCTGTGTTACTGTTTCGCCAAGATAACTTTCAGCGTCCGCTTTAAGTTTAGCCAAAATCATGGAAGAAATTTCTTGTGGAGTGTAATCTTTTCCACCCATTTTAGCCTTGAAATTTGTGCCCATTTCTCTCTTAATTGAGATAACAGTGTTTTCAGGATTGATGATTGCTTGTCTTTTAGCAACTTTTCCCACAAGTCTTTCGCCGTCTTTTGAAACTGCGACAACAGAAGGAGTTGTTCTGTCACCCTCTGCGTTTGCGATAACAGTTGGCTTCCCGCCTTCCATAACTGCCACGCAAGAATTGGTTGTTCCTAAGTCAATACCAATAATTTTACTCATTTTTTATTCCCCCTTTTTGTTTACAACAACTTTTGAGTATCTAATAACTTTGTCATTTAATGTCCAACCCGACTGAAATTCTTGCAAAATTTCGTCATTTTCTTTGGACTCATCCGCCATAACTGCAATGACATTGTGCAGGTATGGGTCAAACTTTTCGCCAACAGACTGAATTTTCTTAACATTCAAGCGTTCCAGTGCCTCCATAATTTTGCCTTCAATCATATTTATTCCAGAAAGCACTGCATCGTCAGTCACACTCTTTTTTGCCTCTGAAAAACTGTCAATCGCTGGCAAAAACGCCTCAATAACACTTTTCACACCCTCTTGTCTTTGATAGTCCAACTGTTCGGCCACCCGTTTGCGGTAATTGTCGAAGTCTGCTTGCAATCGCTGTGCCATTTGAAGATATTCATTCGCTTTGTCTGAGCAAGTGCAGTTTTCTTTGTGACATTCACAATTTTCATCCTCGCATTCGCAGGTCTCGTCATTTTCAGTGTTGTCACAAGTCTCACTTTTATCCGTCTCATTTTCGCAAGACTCTTGCTCCGCTTGGCAATTCTCTTCTTCTTGGCAAGGCTCCTCTTCACAAGCCTGTTCTTGGGAAGTTTCTTCTTGTTCTGGTGAAGTCTCTTCCATTAAGTCCTCATTTTTTGTTTCTCTTTGTTTTTTCCTTTTCATCTTGCCCCCTTAATTGTTCCATAACCACTTTAAGCGCAGAAGCAATGCCCATGTAGTCCATCTTTTGAGGCCCAAACACGCCAATAGATGCAATCTTGTTTCCCCCAACCACTATTGGCGCTCTCACAACCGAGCATTTGTCATCGTCATCTTCTGCAATAACTGCGGAAATCTCTTTTTCGTCGCCGTCCAAAACTTCAATAAGTTCTTTTTCATTATTGAGCGTTTTTAGCACTTTTTTTGCATCTTCTGTGGAATTGTCCACAAGGTCAACAACATTTTGCGCCTGAACATTCAAAAGTTTTTGCTTGTTGAGTTTTGTAAGCCCGATAATAACATTGTCCACAATCGTTTGAAAGGCGGAAATTTCGCCGCTCATCCCCTTTTTGAACTGCTCCATGTTTTCCATCATAAACCCCATCGTTTCCCCTTTGAAATACTTGGTGAGGTAGGCAGAAGCATCTTCGCAGTTCTCTGGCGATGCTGATGTTTCAATGGTGCTGTTAAGATATCCATAATCAGTTCCAATCAAAACCATGCATTTTTCGCCGAGCAGCGGAACAATCTTAAACTCTTGTAAAACCAAATTTTCAATGCCGTTAACAAGCACAACTGTTGGATAATTGGTGGCTTCGCTGATGATTTTTGCAATTTGCGTGACAATTTCGCTTAAATTTTGCGTTCTGTTTTCAATAACTTCCCGCACTTTTTTAAGTTCTTTGTTTGTCGCTTTGATGTTTTTCAGCATATTTTCAACATAGAAGCGATACCCTTGTGCAGTTGGGATGCGTCCGCCAGAAGTGTGCAGTTGTCTCAAAAACCCCATAGCCTCCAAAGCGTTCAACTCATTTCTGAGCGTTGCAGTGGAAACGTTTAAAGAAGTTCTGTCCTTAACCGAGCCACTTGTGATTGGAGCCGCATCTTTGATAAACTCCTCAACGGCAATGTTTAAAATCTTGATTTTCCTCTCAGAGAGTTCCATAAATTAGACCTTTTAAACAGTTTGCTAGCACTCTCGACTTTTAAGTGCTAGCAATATTATATGCATATAAAACAAAAAAGTCAAACATTTTTGCCAAAATTTTTTAAAAATTTTCAAATTTTTTTGAATTTGACATGAAAATGCCAAGAAAATAAGTAAATTATCTATAAAATATATAATTATAAATAAAAAAAACAAGCACGTTTTGTGCCTGCTTTTAAAATTGTCATTAAATTTTTCCACCGTCAGCAATTTCTTTGTTCATTCTTTGAATTTTTCTGTCAACTGTTTCTGCAAATTTTTGCGTTTCTTCTTCTATCTCTGCTTTGCCAAAAATTTTAAATGGTTTCTTAAAGTGTTCTCTATATGCATTTGGGAAATTTTCAACCGCTGTTTTTCTCAGTTGTGCAACAAAATCAGCATCACAAAACACCTCTCTGGCCAATTTCAAAAATTTGTCTGGCTCTTTTGCAACCAAATCAACCATTTCTTGCTTTTGCTCATTTGTAAAGCGTGTTGTTTGATTTTTGCTCGTCTGTTGTGCTGGTTGATAAGTTTGTGGTTGCACCTTTTGTTGTTGACTCATTGCATCAATATAACGCTGAGTGGGAACATTTTTAAACTTATAACCCGCAGTGTAATGAGGCTTTCTCTTTCCCTCTCTTTCCTCCTCTAAAACGGAAGCAAAATTTGATTTTTTTGACGACCTAATATCTGTAACAAAAGTTTCAAACTCATCTAAAAAGTCCCGCAAATCTGCGGCTAAATCTTGGTTTATGTCATGTCTAAAAGATTCTTGCGTTGCAAAATCAGAAGTTCTTATCGCCAAAGCATAAAGAGCACGTGTATCATTAGTGTGTTCATTTTGCATTTCAAAATCCTCTATCAAAGCAATTTGCATCAAAAAATTATGAAGATTAACAATCCTATTCTCTGCTGATGCGGAAAAAAGCAAAACATCCAAAAGGCGATGGGCTTCGTTTATATAGTCTTTCTCTCTTGCCACCGCTGCTAGATATTCGCCATTCTCTTTATACAATCTATCCAAATCGTTATTCTCTTCCATTTCAGCCTCCAATATATTTATATTATATCACAAAAAAATTGAAAAGTCAATGCCAAATCGTGTCAATTTCCTCTCACACAACATATTATATAGTGTAAGACTTTAAGGAGGTTTAAATATGTCTTTTTATATCAACAATTCCAATCCAAACAGACCTGGACCTCTGTCTGGAAACGCAATGAATGGAATTTGTGAGAAAATTTTGATTGAAACAACAAAGGTGTTTGACGCCTGCGTTTGCTCAACAACAGAAACAGGCATAATCCTTACAAGCACAGATTTTGAACCAGCAAACCCTGCCTTGCCACTCACATACATCTCTGCTGACAACACAATCGGTGAGAATGCCACAATTTCTGACCTTGTAATCGACAGGCTGGAAACCTGCCCAAACTATGCAAATGTAAGTTTCACGCTCACAATTCCTGTAACGGTTACATACCGTGACGCAAATGGCAACTTAGGCTCTGCACTTTCAAGCATAACAGTGGCAAAATCAGTCATCTTGTTTGTGCCTCAGCCATCACTTGCACCTGTAAACATCACAGCACAAGGCGTTTTTTCAAGTAGAATAGGCACATTCACTGCGCCAAACATATTCACAGCAACAGGATGCATTCAGGTTATAATAAAGGTTGTCAGTGTGGTTGATGTGCTTGTGCCATCTTATGGCTATCCAACCCTTCCACCATGCCAAACAGCCCCACAACAAAGCGCTTGTCCAGGACTCAGCGATTTGCCAATCTATCCAACCGCATCGGCAGTGAATAATATTCCAAACTTGTAGGCGAAAACTGCGCTGATGGCTCGTTTTGTCGCAAGCGACAAAAGCATCGCTTTGACACTTGTTTTCGCCCTCTTTGCCCCGAATGTAAATCGCGCTCCGCTGGCGATTTAGGGCAATCGCTCTTGCGAAGAAAGAACTTCGAAGTCTTGTGAATGCATCTCTTCGAAGTTTTTTTCAATGTCATCTTTACAACTATAAGTAGTATAATATACAAAAAGACAACTAAAAATAGTATTATGTCAAGAGAAAGAGGTAAAAAATGGAAATTTTAGCAAAAAATTTAAGAGATTTGAGGCATCAATATGGCTACACTCAAACACAAATCGCCACAGAAATTGGTGTTTGTTATCAAGCATATCAAAAATATGAACTTGGAACAGCCATCCCTCCCCTGCCAAAACTTATTAAACTTGCAGATTTATTTGATGTCTCGCTCGATTTTTTGGTTGGCAGAAAGGAAATTTAGGCTTATGCAAGAACTTTACAATTTTTCAAAAATAATAAAAGAACTGAGAAAGCAAAGTGGCATGACGCAAAAAGAGGTTGCCGAAAAACTTGCTATCAAAACTCAGTCCTATCAATCCTATGAAACAGGCATTACTGTTCCTTCTTTGCAAAATTTTATCAAACTTGCAGATTTATTTGATGTCTCGCTTGACTTTTTGGTAGGCAGAAAGGAAATTTAGTTATATTTTAATAATCACAAAATGCCGTTATTATTTGTCGTCAAATGCATTATCAATAGTGCGTTTGCGTAATTCTTTATATTCCTTTTCATCGATAAGCCCTTGCTCTTTAAGTTTGTTTATCTTTTCAAGGTTTGCTGCAAGGTCATTTCTGCCTTCTCAACAAAGTTCGTCATAAAATAAAGAAAAGAGCCTTAAATATAAGGCTCTTTGTTATGTTTTCATAATCTTTTTATTCAAGTGACACAAGATAATAATACACCGGCTGTCCGCCGTTTGCGATTGTCACTTCACAATCTGGATATTTCTTTGCCAAACTTTCTTGCAGTTTGTTTGCATCATCTTCTCGGATGTCCTCACCATAGAACAAAGTTATGTTCATAACAGCATCGTCAAACATTGCCTCAATAAGTTTTTCAGTGGTTTCACTAACCAAATTGCCCTTTGCAAGAATTGCCTTATCGTCAAGCCCAATAATTTCGCCTTTTGTAAGGTCAAATCCATCAACGTGGGTGTCACGAACAGCATATGTCACCGACCCAGAACGCACACTCTTCATTGCTTCAAGCATAGCGTTTTTGTTTTCTTCAACTGATGCATCTGGATTGAAAGTTATTGCCGCTGAAATGCCCTCTGGCACGCTTTTTGTTGGGATGATTATAAGGTTTTTGCTTGTAACCTCGTTGGCCTGCTCTGCCGCCAAAGTAATGTTTTTGTTGTTTGGGAAAACGAATACATTTCGTGCAGGCACTTTTTCTGCTGCATTTGCTATGTCCTCTGCGCTTGGATTCATGGTTTGTCCGCCAACAATAATCTCGTCAACGGTGAGTTCTTTAAATATGTTTGCAAGTCCATCGCCCGGAGCAACCGCAATCATGCCAATTTCCTTGCTCTCTTCAACT
This sequence comes from uncultured Clostridia bacterium, assembly GCA_947631875.1. Lineage (GTDB taxonomy): Bacteria > Bacillota > Clostridia > Christensenellales > UBA1242 > Caccovivens. The sequence goes on along the minus strand of CANRMV010000024.1, from coordinate 4,586 downwards.
GCCTGAGCCTTCTTTTTCAGTTCTCTGTTTTGCTCACGCATGTTTTCAATCTTCAAATTGTATAGTTCGCCAAGTTCCAAAGCGTAGCCAAGTGCTTTATTTGGCTCGTTTGTGTGAACGTGCACTTTAACAAGTGACAAATCGCCAATGCAAATGACACTGTCGCCAATTTCCATGAGTTTTTCACGAAGTTTAGCGATGTCAGCCTCAGTTGTCTTTTTCAGCATATTGATAATCATATACTCGGTGCAATAACCAAACTCAATGTCGCCAAGTTGATTGATATCAGCAATAACATCGTCCACTGTTTGTGGCTTTGTGTCATCCTCAAAAGTGTATTCAAGGTCCTCTTCACCAGCCAAAAAGCGGTAAAAACCTGTGAAAATAACCAAAATTCCTCTTCCGCCGCTGTCCACAACGCCCGCTTTTTTCAAAACAGGAAGCATTTCAGGGGTTTGTTTAAGGATTTCCTCACCCGTGTCAATAACTTTTTTGAGGAAAGTTTCAAAATCATCATGCTTTTTGGCAAGGCTTACAGCGTTCTCAGCCATAACACGAATAACTGTGAGAATTGTGCCTTCTTTTGGCTTTGTAACCGCCTTATAAGCGATTGCAGCCCCCTCCTGCATGGCTTTTGCAAAGTCCTTTGTGGAAACTTCTTTGCAATTTTTGGTTACGCCACAAAATCCTTTGAAAATTTGAGAGGTGATAACGCCGCTGTTTCCTCTTGCTCCGCGCAAAGCACCTTTGGCAAACGCTTCTGAAAGTGATGCCATATCGGTGTTCATGCACTTGTTGATTTCTCCAACAGCGGATTTCATAGTTAAAAACATGTTTGTTCCAGTGTCACCATCAGGAACTGGAAAAACGTTCAAACTGTCAATATATTCTTTATTCTGTTCAAGCAGACTAACGCCTGCAAGGACCATTTTCTTAAAGGTCGCCCCATTTAAACTTTTCTGCATCTTATGCTCCTACACACAAACGCCGACAACGTGGACATTAACTGTGTCAACAATCATGCCCGTGAAGTTCTCGACACTGTATTTAACTGATTTTTTTAGCGATTCTGCCACCGCACTGATAGACACACCGTATTTGAGAATGCAGTGAATATCAATGAATATACGGTTGTCGATGTGGCTTACGGTTATGCCGCGAGAGTATCTTTCCTTTTTAAAAAACTCTCTTGCGCTGTCCTTGAAGTTTTTTGCCACAAGGTCAACAACACCATAGCAATCGAGTGCAACAAAACCAGCAACCGTGCGAATTGCACTGTCGCTGATTGAAAGATTTCCATAGTAATTGTTTGTATCAACAGTCAAGAGAGCCTCCCTTGCATATTTAAAATATATCGCAATAATATAATACAACTTTTAAAGCAATTTGACAAGCGATTTAATAAATTTTTCAAAAACTTAGTAAAATTATATGTAAAAAGAAAAATTTTTAGGAGTAATCTTGCAAAAAACAGTTGATTTTTTTCAATAGATATGTTATCATAAACCCGCAAAACAATAAATTATAAGGAGAAAAACGATGAGCAGAGTATGTGAAGTGTGCGGAAAAGGAAAGATGGATGGCAAAACAGTCAGCCATGCAAACAACAAAGCACCAAGAAAATATAATGTAAATTTGCAGACAACTGAAATTGACGGAAAGAAAGTTAGAGCCTGCACAAAATGCATCAAAACCGCAAAAAAGAACGGCGCAAACTAAACTTGAATAAACAAAAAACAGCAGAAACCCTCTGCTGTTTTTATTTTTTAAAAACCTTGCATAAATAACTCCCACCTCAAATTACGCCATAAAATTTTTGATGAGAAAGGGCTTTGCCTTTTTTAACACTCTCAATACCGTTTTCCAATTTTGTCTTGCGTAGGGCTTTGCCCGGCACGGGCGCGCCTGTTTCTAATTGCTACAAAATAGCAATGAGTTTACAAAAAACTTCAAGATATATAAAACATCTCGAAGTTTCTAAAATACAATTTTTAATTTTGGAAGCGTAGGGCTTTGCCCGGCGAGCATAAATTAAAAATCACCAACAGGGAAGAGGACTAGGATGAGAAACCATTGGAGTAGCGGTTAGGCTGTAAAGCCGTGTACGCGTTACGAAAATGGTGTCTGTCCTAAATTTTCTCTGCCACCTCCCACGCGCGCCATATAACCGTGCGGAGATTTCCAACTTCATAAGCATCGCCCACAATATGAACATGCCTACCTGCCTTTGCAACTGGTGCAGGAGTGTATCCAATGGCCATGATAACATTGTCTGCCTTAACCTCTTTTACACCATCTTTTGTTTTCAAAACAACCTTGCCCTTTTTAATTTCTTGACAGAAAGTTTCAAGATAAACAGGCACTTTGTTTGTTTTGAAATAGTCTTTCAAATAGGAAGAGTTTGCCATGCAAAGCCCATTTGAAATCATAAGGTCATTTTGTGCCTCAACAATAACAGGCTTTTTGCCCTGCAAATGAAGGTCATAGGCAATTTCACATCCAGAAAGTCCGCCACCAATGACAACAACATTTTCGCCAACTTTCTTGCCGAGCAAATAATCAACTGCCTCAATCGAATTTTCAATTCCCTTAATGTTCAAGCGTTTTGGTTTTGAGCCTGTTGCAACAACAATTTCGTCTGCATCCAAAGCCTTCAAATCGGTTACTTCTGTGTTAAACTTAACCTCAATTCCCAACTGTGCAACTCTTCGTCTTTCCCATTCAATCAAAGCGCGATCCTTCTCTTTAAACTTTGGCGCTGCGGCAGCAATAAACACACCGCCAAGTTTGTCAGTTTTCTCATAAATTGTTGCTTTGTGTCCTCTCATTGTTGCCACAATCGCAACTTCCATTCCGCCAATTCCGCCGCCAATAATTGCCACTTTCTTTGGCTTTTTGGCTGGTTTAATGTCATATTTTCCGCCGTCCATCGTCATTGGGTTCAAGGCACATCTGGACATATGAATGCTGTCCGCCATTGAGCAAGCGTTTGCCACACCCTTATAATGCGACATAGCAAGGCACGCATTGTGGCAGCAAATGCAAGGCTTAATTTCATCCATTCTGCCTTCCATAAGTTTTGTAACCCACTCTGGGTCAACAAGGAACTGCCTTGCCACACCCATAGCATCAATCTTTTTGTCTTTAATTGCCTTAGCGGCAGTGGCAGGGTCCATTCTTCCGGCGCAAACCACTGGTGCATTGGTGAATTTTCTGATGTGTGCAACATCTTCCAAATTGCAGTTTGTTGGCATGTAAGCAGGTGGATGAGCCCAATACCAAGCATCATATGTGCCATTGTCGGCATCAAACATATCATAGCCGGCTTCTTCAAGATATTTGATAGCTTTTTCACTTTCAGCCATATCCCGCCCAACTTCTTTGTATTCTTCGCCAGGCATAGCCCCTTCGCAGAAGCCTTTTGTTTTGCTTACAACTGAATATCTCAACGAAACAGGATAGTCCGCCCCACAAGCAGCCTTAATCGCCTTAACCACATCAGTTGCAAAGCGGAAACGATTTTCAAAACTTCCGCCATATTCATCGTCACGATGATTTGTGTATTCGGTGCAGAATTGGTCCAACAAATACCCCTCATGCACAGCGTGAATTTCAACACCATCAACACCCGCTTCCTTACATTTCAAAGCGGTTTTGGCAAAAGCATCAATCATTTTGTGAATTTCTTTAACAGTTATTTGCCTGCAAGTGCAACCCTCTGCCCAACGCGATGGCAATTCGCTTGGCGATGCGCACAAATATTGAATGTCAAAAATAGGTTTAACCAATTTTCCAAGAAATTTCTTTTTCAGCATTGGAACAAATTTGTTTGGCACTGAAAAAGAACGCCCAAATCCGGCAGTGAGTTGAACAAAAAGTTTTGCGCCCGTTTTGTGGAACTCTTCCATATAGGTTTTCAGTTTCCTAAACGCTCCGTTTGCTTTGTAAAGCCAAGAGCCACCCATCAAGTTCCTTAGTGGTGCAATTCCAGGAATGATGAGCCCCGCATTATTTTTTGCAATTTCCATAAAGAAATCTGCTGCATCTTTATCAAAATGATGTGGCTCCATCCATCCAAAAAGCGAAGTTCCACCCATTGGGCAAACAACAACCCTGTTTTTAATTTCCACATTGCCAATTTTCCAAGTCGTGAAAAGTGGTTCAAATTTCTTTTCCATAAAACCTCCTATCAGTTTGATTTTACGGCATTTTCGCGCACCTGTCAAGCAATTTTGCATATCAGCACAAAACCAATAATGAAAAATTAAAAATTTCGTCCAATTATTTTGCAAAAAAAAACAAAATATGTTATACTCAAACCGATCTCCTCGTAGCAATCTTAAATATTACAAAACTCTCCTAAGTATCAAGTCGAACATAACAAAAAAGCGCCAAATCGCCCTAAATACCGACAATTTAACGCCCGCCACCAACAACCAAATTCCAAAAAGTCACCAAATCTCCACCATACACGCAAAAAACCACTTTTCACACGCAAGACAATAAATTGTTCAAAAATCAACTTCCAACCACAAAAATTACCAATATGCAGCCGTAGCTCAGCTGGATAGAGCGATCGCCTCCTA
>CANRMV010000023.1 GCA_947631875.1 uncultured Clostridia bacterium | reverse complement strand
GGGCTACATAGACCAGCCAAACGAGGTTATTTTTGGGCTTCAAACGGACAAGCCTTTGAAAAGAATTGTCAATTTGTATGGCGGCACAAGAACTGCAAAAAAGGCGCTTGATGCCTATGGCAAACATCTTGACCCCGTGCTTGAAAAACATTTTTTGGAATTTAGAAAAACGCATAATGACGGCGTTTTTGACGCCTACACGCCAGAAATAAGAAGGGCGCGTTCGGCGGGGCTTTTAACGGGCTTGCCAGATGCCTATGGGCGCGGAAGAATTATTGGCGATTATAGGCGAGTTGCTTTGTATGGGTTAGATAGGCTGATTGAAGAAAAACAAAACGAATGGCTGAAAATGGATGTTTCAAGCGAGGAGAATATCAGGCACCGCGAAGAAGTTGCCGAGCAAGTTAAGGCGCTTGAAGAAGTGAAGAAAATGGCAGCAGGTTACGGCTTTGACATTTCTCAGCCAGCCAAAAATGCACAAGAGGCTTTTCAGTGGCTATATTTTGGCTATCTTGCATCTGTAAAAGAAAACAACGGCGCGGCAATGAGTTTGGGAAGAACATCCACCTTTTTGGATATATACATAGAGCGCGACATGAAAAATGGCTCTCTTACGGAAGAGGGTGCACAAGAACTTGTTGACCAATTTGTTATAAAACTTAGGCTTGTTCGCCATTTGAGAACGCCAGATTATGACGAAATTTTTGCGGGCGACCCAACTTGGGTGACTGAAAGCATTGGGGGAATGGCAAACGACACAAAAAGTTTGGTCACAAAAAATTCATTTAGATTTTTGCAAACACTAATCAATCTTAATCCTTCGCCAGAGCCAAACTTAACTGTGCTTTGGTCAGAAAAACTTCCAACAAACTTCAAAAAGTTTTGTGCAAAAATTTCCATTCAAACAGATGCAATTCAATATGAAGGTGACAACGTTATGCGCCCAATTTTTGGCAGCGATTATGCCATTGCCTGCTGCGTTTCCGCAATGAAAGTTGGAAAGCAAATGCAGTTTTTTGGTGCTAGGTGCAATTTGGCAAAATCTTTGCTCTATTCGCTCAATGGCGGCGTTGACGAAATGTCTGGAAAACTTGTGGTGGAAGGATTGCAAAAAAACACAGAAAAAGTTTTGTCTTTTGAAAAAGTTTGGAAGGATTACAAAAAAACGCTTGAAAAAGTCGCAAAAACCTATGTTGATGCCATGAACGTGATTCATTACATGCATGATAAATATGCCTATGAACGTGAACAAATGGCGCTGCATGACACAAATGTGGACAGGCTTATGGCATTTGGTGTTGCTGGGTTTTCAGTTGCGGCAGACAGTTTGAGTGCAATAAAATACGCAAAAGTTATGCCAATTAGAGACGAAAACGGAATTATTGTTAATTTTAAAGTTGAAGGCGATTTTCCAAAGTTTGGAAACGATGATGACCGAGTTGATAAAATTGCGGTTGACCTTGTTAAATTTTTCTATTCTTGCTTGAAAAAGCACAAATGTTATCGTGGCGCAAAACACACTTTGTCACTTTTAACAATCACCTCAAATGTTATGTATGGCAAAAAGACGGGTGCAACGCCAGATGGTAGGCATAAGGGAGAGCCTTTTGCACCGGGTGCAAATCCAATGCATGAAAGAGATTTGTCGGGGGCTTTGGCATCACTCAATTCTGTTGCAAAAATTCCATACAAAGATTGTTGCCAGGACGGAATTTCAAACACTTTTTCAATCGTTCCTGATGCGCTTGGGCACAGCGACAAGGAAAGAGTGGAAAATCTTGTTTCAATATTGGACGGATATTTTATGCAAAATGCTCAACATTTGAATGTAAATGTTTTAAATCGCGACCTTTTAATTGATGCAATGAACAATCCTTGGAAATATCCAAATTTGACAATAAGAGTTTCGGGATATGCTGTCAATTTTAACAGGCTTTCAAGGGCGCATCAGGAAGAGGTTATTGCAAGAACTTTTCACGAGAGAAGATAATGGTTAAAGGAAATGTAGATAGTTTTGAAAGCATGGGGCTGTTGGACGGACCGGGAGTGCGGTTTGTGGTTTTTTTGCAGGGCTGTCCGCTTAGATGTGCCTATTGTCACAATCCTGAAATGTGGAATGCAAAAGAAATCAAAATGACTTTCACGCCAAAACAACTTGTGGACAAAATTAAAAGGTATAGAATTTATTTCAAAAATCATGGCGGTGTCACAATGTCTGGTGGCGAGCCTTTAATGCAAGAAGAATTTGTGACAGAAGTTTTTAAACTCTGCAAAAAAGAGGGCATCCACACTTGCCTTGACACCTCAGGTTTTGGCGAAGCAAGTGACGAACTTTTAAAATACACCGACCTAATTTTGTTGGATGTTAAGGAATTGGATGCTGACAAATATGAGGATTTAGTTGCCCAAAAAATTGATAAATTTTATAAATTTGTTGAAAAATGTCAAAAAAAACGCAAAAAATTGTGGATTAGACAAGTGATTTTGCCAAATTACAATGACAACAAAGAAAGCGTTTTAAAATTGAAGGCGTTTGTTGACAAGTTGAAATATGTTGAAAAGGTTGAACTTTTGCCTTATCACAGCATGGCAGAAAGCAAATACAAAAAACTTGGAATAAAGTATAGGCTTGAAGGTTTGCCAGAAATGAACAAGAAAAAATGTAAAAATTTGGAAAAATATTTGAGGGCTTAAAAGGCCCTTTTTGTTTTAAAACAAAAACAAAATGTAAACAATTTATTCGTGGACATTTTGCTTTTGGCACTAACTTCAATTTTCTTTTTGAGGGGATTTTTTAAAGGTTTTCTCTCAACAGTTTTTTCATTGGTTGGGGTTTCGGTTGTGGCGTTTCTGTCTTGGAAATTTTGTGGTGTGGCAGGAGAAATGTTTTCAAATTGGTTCAATTTTTCCGCCAGTTTTGAAGGCTTAATAAATTCAAAAATTTCTGGCACTTTTTCATCGGTTGAAGAACTTCAAAATGCGCTTGCTCAGGCAGGGATTTTTTACACTTTTTTGTCCAAACTTTTGGGCGACTTGTCCTTTGAGGGAAACCTTTCCGCAGGGGAAGTTCTTGCACCAAAAATAAATTTGTTGCTTAACAAAATCATTGCGTTTGTTGTTTTGTTTGTTTTAATGTGTGTTGCTTTAAAGATTTTGCAGTTTTTTCTAAACAAATTTGTGCTTGGCTTTGGGCTTGGATTTTTAAACAGAACATTGGGTGGCGTGCTTGGAATTGTGGAAGGAGTGCTTATTGCAATGTTATTGTTTTTTATTCTTTCCTCAATCGCGCATTTAAGTTTAAACGAAGGTTTGCTAAAATTTGTTGAAAACGGAATTGTTTCAAATTGGATTTATGAAAATATAATAACAAAAAGCATCAATCTTTTGTTTTGATTGATGCTTCAATTTTTTTGAGATATAGATTTGAGATTGGGTCAAGGGCTTCTTTTTCTGGGCTTGGAATTTCCTTTTCTTCTTTTTGAAGATTTTCTGTTTTGCCTTTGAGATTTATCATCACAATGATTTCAACAAAAATTCCAACCACAAGCAAAACTATCAAAATGATTGATGTGATTTCAAAAAAACTAAACTTTCTTTTTGGCTCTTTTTCTTCCATTTCTTGCCCTCAGTTTATTGTAGCATTTTAAGAGTGGATTTGCAAGAAAATTTTTGACAAAGTATCTTTCTATGCAAAAAGCAAGAGCAAAAGACATAAGGGAAAAGAACCTAAATTGTCCATAATTAAATTTTAAATTAAAGAAAAAACACAAAAAAAGCATGAAAAAAGTGCAAAAAAACGTTAAAAAATGCTCTAAAATCTTATTTTTTTTAAAATAAAGCCAAATTATTGTTTTTAAATCAAACAAAAATCCTGAACAAAATCCCGCAAAAGTCATCCACAAAAAAATGGTTGGCTGTGACAGCGCTTCATATAACACTATTTAAAAATCCTTTTGAGCAAACTTTGTTTTTCGTTTTTTTGCGTGTATTTCAAACAGTTGAATTTCCCGCTGAAAACCACCTCTTTGTTATCCAAATCAAGTTTTGTAACTTCAATGTTGTGTCCAAGTATTGTTAGGTTGCTGTCGGAAACCTCAACGACTGCTTGTGTGCTTGTTGAGGACACAACTCTTGTTGCCCCTTTGATTACAAGTTTCTTTCTGTCCTCTAAACATATTTGTTCCATATTCACCTCGTTTTGCTTGAAAAAGTTTTATTGTTTTTATATAATTAAAATATGATTAAGAAAGAGATAATAGTAGAAAAAGACAAAAAAATAGTTTCAATTCTCCAAGATTTTGGATTTTCTTTTGCCGATGTCAACAAAATGCTTAGAGGTAAAGATGTGAAAATCAACGGAAAGCCGATAAAAACGAATGAAACTGTTGTGGCTGGGCAGAAAGTCACATTTTTTTATACGCAGGATATGTTGGAAAAGAAGTTTGAAATTGTGGAAGAGGGCGAGGACTATTATATTATTTATAAGTATGCTGGCATCGAGTCGGCGGGAGAAAAAGGGGTTGAAAGCGTTTTGAAAGGCGCCATTGCTGTGCATAGGCTTGACAGAAACACAGAAGGGCTTATGGTGTTTGCAAAAAATGAAAAAACAGCCAACCTTATTAAAAAAGCATTCAAACAACACAAAATTCACAAAATTTATGTGGCAGAGGTGATTGGAAAATTTGAGGTCAACAAAATTTTTAAGGCATACTTGACAAAAGACAGTGAAAATTCAAGTGTGAAAATTTTTGATAAGGAAGCCAAAAACTCAGTTGAGATTGAAACAAAAATTGAAACACTTAAAGTGGGGGAGGAAACTTCTCTTTTGCAGGTGGAACTTATAAGTGGAAAAACGCATCAAATCAGGGCGCATCTTGCGCATCTTGGGCACCCAATAATTGGTGATGGAAAATATGGAAAAAATGAAAATAACAAAAAATTTCATGAAAATAAGCAAAAATTGGCATGTTTTTTGTTAAAATTTGATTATTTGGGCGTTGAAAAGTTAAATTTTAGAGAATTTGAGAAAAAACCAAAGTGGTTTGTGTGTTGACAAGTTTTGTTTTTACAACATAATAAAAAACATGGAAAACTTTAAAGTTAATTCTTATTACGAAGGGTTAATTCAAAATTTGTATGGAGGGTCAAGAGGGTGCTTTTGCTGCTTCATGCAATTTTTTTATCAATACAATCGTGCAAAACTCTTTAATGAAAATTTGGCAGGATGTTTTGAGGAATTGTATCTTTTGGAACTTGAAAACTGCAAGATTTTAAGCGAGATAATCATTAAAATTGGTGGCGACAACAAATATTTTTCCGCCGGGCGAAAATTTTTGTCTGGCAGCAATGTGCAATATATAAAAAAGTTTGAAGACGCATTTTTGGAAGATATTGAACTTTTGGAATATTCTATTCTTGAAGTTAAAAGTGGAATTTCCAAAATTGAAGTTTTTAGGATAAAACAACTCTTGCAAGACGTTTTGGATAACAAAAAGTTGGAGTTAAGAAAGTTGAAGGAAGATTTCTTCAAAATCGAGAAAAATTAATAAAAAAATAAAAAATATTAAAAAAATAGCAAAAAAATCAATTTTTTTTAATAAAAAAGGTTGCTTTTTTGATTTTTTTGAAAATCGTGAAAATTCCATAGCAAAAGGCAAAGAAACATTTTCCGCGATATTTTTTTATTTTCTTAATATTATTAAATAAAATAAATGTTTTTTTTGATTTTTATTTGATAAACTGGCTCTTAAAGTGGTAAAATAAAATTGTAAATTGCTGGCGTGCTTTATTCCACTTTAAGGAGAGGTTTAACATGAAAAAGTTGAATTTCGTGCTGATGTCAATTTTGACCATTGTGCTGACAAGTGTTCTTGTTGGCTGTAATTTTAAAAAGGTTGAGGCAAAGTTTACTCAATCGGTTGTTTCAATTTCAACAACTGACGAGGAACCTTTGTCGCTTGACAATCTGCTTTCGGTGCAAAATGTTGGAAAGAATGAAGTGTCCTATCACGCTGACAAAGATGACATAATTGAGATTGTTGGGCGTGGAGTGGTTGGAAAGAAAGCAGGCACATCAAAAGTTTACGCTACATATAACAAAAATTACATTGCATCCCTTGAAGTGATTGTCAGAAAAGAGTTTGTTGAGCCAACTGGATTTGAAGTTGAGGAAACAGAAGGAAAGGTTTCACTGTCGTGGGCAAAAGTTTCGGATAGTTTTGGAAGTGAAATTGTTTCTGCCACTCATTACAATGTTAAAGTGGAAAAAACAGTTGCTGGGCAAGAAGGCAAGGAAACAATTTTTGATGAGCAAATTGAGGATGAGAATATTGAGCTTGAAGCGGAAACAGGCAAAGGGCTTATTTATGATGTGACGGTTTCCGCAGTTGGCGATGGACTTTATTTTGATGATGGCAAAGAGGCAACTCAAACTGTGTATGTGAATTTTATGCCTTATATACAAGCCAACGCCCTTGTTTGGAACAATGGAATTTTAACTTGGAGCGGGTCTGAGATTGACAGTGCTAAATATCAAGTTAAGATTAAGCCAGAGAACGGGGTTGAAGAAATACTTGGCACTTTGCAAGAGGAAACAACGAAAGATTTGACGTCATATTTTGATGCGGCAGAGCCTGGCAAATATGAAGTTAGCGTTATAGTTCATGACACAGTGGAAGGTGACACAGCCAAGTATGAACGCGAAAGTGAAAAACTTGTTATCACAAAACTTGACGTGCCAGAACTTGTTGAAGAGAATGGTGAATTGAGGATTGTTTCCAAAGAGAATGTTGAAGAGTATGTTTTAAAACTTTCAAGCCTGGCAAAAAGCAAAGACATAACTTTTGAAAACACTGCGAAAGAGGATATTGTGACAACTTTGTCCGCCGAAGAGGTTGGCGAAGAGTTGAGTGGAATTTTTGACATAAGTTTGGAGGCAAAAAATTCCGGGCTGTTTTATAACAATGCAAACAATAATTTGGGAAAAATTTACAAACTTGGCAAGGTGTCTCTTGAAGAAGTGGGCGCCTCTGGGACAACCAAATGGGATGTTAGGGCAAGAATGAGCCAAAACTTGGTTGACACCACCATAATTTTTGAGGAACAGGGTGGCGACACTCAAACTTATGAGTTGAGTTCTGGGCTGATAGAGGCAATAGTTTCTTTAAATCTTTTGGTTTCAACAACACAAACCACAACTCACACCTTCTCGGCGGTTGCAACATCAACAGCGACAACTGCCAATGGGCAAACGGTGTTTGTTGTTAAATCAGACAAATCCAATTCTGTGACAGTGACTGACCTTGCTGATTTTCAGGCGTTTGACGATGGTCAGTTCATCAGCCACCGTTATGACGAAAGCAGTCAAAATTCAATAATTTCGTTTAAGGCAATAAGCGGCGCAACGAAATATGATTTGTATTTGAATGACAAAGCCATAACCAATTACACAATGAGCGGCAACAGTGTGATTGACTTAAAACTTGATTGCCGCCTTGAAGAACTTGATGCGGTTGAGCAAAAATATGTGCTGAAAGTTGTTGCTAAAACAGATGATGACACAAAGGCAATAAACACAACTTCTCCAAGCAAAACCATAACACTTCTTGGCGAAGTTGCAAAAAATGAACGCTCTGACAATAAGGAAACATTATACACTTGGCAAGAAGTTGAAAACGCTGACAATTATAAACTTGAAATATACAAAATTGGCTATGAGGATTACAGTGCAACCACAACCAATTTTGTTGTTCCAGATGACGAAAATCCAGAGAGATTTAAACTTGTTAAAAGCATGGAAACGTCGCAAACTCAGTTTGATTTTGCAAGTTTGGGTGATGATTATGTTGGATATTATTACATAAGAGTTTATCCACAAGTTGTGGACAACGAAACTTATGTTGTTTCGGGAAATTGTTTGCACGATAAAATTGCTGTGGCAACGCAGTTGCAACTGACTTTAAACGATGTTGAATTTGGAGTTGACAATGGCAGATATTTTTTGCAAATTGCCAAACTTGAACATGTTTATAAATTTGACCTTAGCGTTGGCGACACCGATAGTCCAATATTCAACAATAGTTTGAACGAAAACAACAACAAGTTTAATCTTGCCGAAGATTTTTCAGTAAGTGTTGAAGAGCCAACTTTAATCACTCTTAAAGCGATTGCATCAGACGACAACCAACTTTTGTATGAGGATTCGCAAACAATAACGCTCACAATCAAGCAGATTAGAAAAGCAAAATTTGCTGCTGCTTTGAGCGACAGCGATATGTCTTTTGACACTTTGGGCGAAACTTTGTTTGTTCAGCCAAGAAATGTTGACGGAATGACAAGCTTTTTCGTTAGAGCCGGCGCAAGTTCTCAAACAATGAATTATTATCCAGGTTCAAGGGCTTCTGTTGGGCTTGAACGAAAGCCTACATCCAGCACCATTCCTGTGACGGTGAAATATATTGGCTCATATTGGAATGAAGAGACAAAACTATACACAAAAGATGCAACTGGAAATGTTGAACTTGAAAGTGAGGCAAACTTCACCTTTTCAAGAGCAGAATCGCCAAGCGACCTTGAATATTACAATGGAAAAATTAAGTTTACTGACACAACAAACGGGGATAGTGCAAATGGCAGTTTTGTGCTTAGAATTATTGGCAAAACCTTAAACGAGGGACAAACGGTTGAAGCGGACATTTGTTTTGATAAATCCACCACAATAGTTTATTTGGATGGTGACGAGATTGGAAGAAACCTTCCTTCAAGCAATTATTTATCAACTGAGGGAACGGAGACTACAATAGATTACACAAGGTTGATTGAGGACTTGCAGAGCACTTACACCGAATTTGACACCAACTATTTGCAATTCCAAGAGGTTACATTCAATGTATTTTTAAGAATTTGCATGGATATTGGAAGTGACACAATAAAAATTTGTTCTCCCGATGCAAAACTTAAAACGGATGCTTCCAAAACAAACTTAGTTGTTAAAAAAGTTCCAAAACCTGTGCTTTCAATGGATTTGGAAAGTGCAAATGCATATTCGCCAGATGTAAACACATTTGCTTTGTCTTGGGAATGTGTTGAACCAGATGATGAAACGGCCTTTGTGCTTACTTATGGCGAAAAGAGTGTGCAAATAAACTCATCAACAAGTTACACAATTCCAAAATCAGAACTAACGGTGCAGACACTCACAGAAATTTATGTTGAAGCAACAAATCCAAATTATTTGAACTCTGATAAATCGGATTCGGTTTTTGTGTATTTATTGCGCGGAATAGAAAGCGTTAAACTCACCGACAAAGCACAATTAGAATTGATTTTGTTTGACGATGACTATGATAAATTTGAAAAGATTGTTGGGAAGAAGGACACTGTTGAATTTCAAGTTGCGGGCGGAGCAGGGGAAACCTATCTTGCAACAATTTCAGGTGCGGGAACCTACACATTTGGCTTGCAGGGCAAATTGGTGCAAGATGAGATTGACATTTATTATCTTGGCAGCACAACAAATTCTTGGACTGTCGCAGATATGTCCACAGTTGCACCATCAAACACCAATATAAATGAAATTGTTGACGAATACATTTCTTGGCAAGCCTTTTCTTTAAGTGAAAACTCTGGACTTGAATACAATTTAATTTTCGTAAATGATAGTGTGACGAACAAGTTTTTTGTGTATAAGACTAACACAAACAGAGTTAATGTTTTCACCGAACTTGCTGAAATGTTGGCTGGATATGAGGGCACTTTGAAAATGCAACTTGTGGCACACATAAAGTCTCAAACATCCTATATTTTTGGCTCGACAATATATTACAGTGACAAGCAAGAGTTGTTAAACAAAGATATAACAAACATTGAGGAATATAACTATTATATATATAAGCAACAAGATTCAAATTACACAAACATAATCAAATTGAAGATGCCAGAAATAAGCAAGGTTGAGTTTGAACATGATGATAAAACTAATTTTGGTGACGCACAAAGCGCAAAAATGAAAATCACCTTTAAAGGAAACTATGGGGAAAGTGCTCAATTTAAAGTGTTCCTTCAAGATAACGAAATTAAAAGCGTTGAAACTCTTTTGGGAACAAATGAGCAAGATGGAGTTTATGAATACACCTTCACGATTGACACAACTTATTTAAAACTTATCGATGATGTTGGCGAACTTACAATTCAAGCAACATCAAGCACTGCGGACAAAATTCCGTCAGCAACTTTGAAAACACCAATTTTGAGAGCGGGCAAAGTTGTTGGATTGAGTTTTGCCGATGATAGCGGAGAACTTACTCACAAATTAAAAATCACTCTTCCTGTTACAACAAATGATGATGGTGAGTTTGACAACCGAGCAAATGGTGGCGTTGTTTTGAAATTGGAATACAATTCAAATGGAGAAAGCGGCACGGTTTACAAACTTCAAAAGGGTGACACCAATTTGAATGATTGGACAAACATTGATTTGAAGGCTGATGATAATGCAGACTTCTTTGAAAAATACATGAAGCAGGGTGGCACATTAACAGTCACAGCGTTTATCAATTATTTTGAAACAGAAAGATACATTTTGCCATCAAATGAAGCGTTTAAAGCAGAATTTAATGTTTTGAAAGCAGTTCCAGATGCATCTGCCATTGAAAAGACGGTGAATGGATTTAGGTTGAATAATGCCACAGCATTAAACTCTGAAAGAACAAAATACATTGTTAAATATGAGGAAACACAAAAAGAAGGCCCTTCAAAAGAGTTCAGTCAAGAACTTACAAGTGCAAATAACTATGCGTTTGTTGCTCCTGACAGTTGGAAAGAAACAAGCCCAAATTTGAGAATTTATGCCACAGAAGAAGGCTATTTGCCATCGGTGGACTTTAATTATGTGTTAACCTTAAAGAGAATTGAGCCTGTTATGGCTGTGTACATGAAAAGCGAACTTCATGAGTTCACTTTCTCTTGGCAAGCAGTTTCGGGAGCGAAAGGTTATCAATTAAATTTCTACAAACAAGATGAAGGTGGATCGCGCGGTGAAGTAGTTTATTCATATGAGGAAATTGCTGGCACAAAAATCACAGCCAAAGAACTGTTTGGTGAAAACTATGAAAAATTGTTGAACTTTGGAAGTGTTACAGAGGACGAACTTAAAGCCGGCTTTGACATGATAGTCACCATTGTGGCTGTGCCAACAGATGCAGAACAAGACATTTCGCTTGAATATGAATTTAAAGTGAAAGTGCTTGCACAAGAAGTTGGTGAAGAGGACATTTTTGTTGATGGCAAAGGTGTTGTTAACATTAAAACAAATCTAGACGCCAAGCGGATTTACACGCTCAAATATGTAACCAAGCCAGAAGCAGAATTGGATGGACTTGTTGAACCTTATGGATGGAGAAAACTCACACAAACAAAATTAGACACAGAAGAAATTGACAAAAATGTTGTGAAATTCACAGTTGTTGTTGCAACAGTTGAGGGTGAAGACACAACAGATGAGCAAGGAAAAGTTTACAATGGAAATGCTTTTGCTTTGGCTTCGTTGGGGATTGAAAGCAAGTCATTCATATTCACAAGTGGCATTAAAAACATTACACTGAGCGAGTCTAAAAAGGATTTGTTCTTCACTTTCTTGGGTGGGGAAGAATATTACACTCTTTATGCAGGCCTTGAAAGCAAAGAAATTTTTAAAGACAATGCAAAAGTTGCAGAAGTAAAAGTTGAACCTGCAACTGATCCGAGCGAAGTGAACACTGGCTTTGTGTATGCTCTTTCCACGCTTGCAACACAGTTGAAACAACTTGCTGGCGGAACGCTTTCTGGCGAAAAAACATTATACTTCTGGGCATATTCAAATGTGACGAAATCAGAGCCGGAAGAGGATTCCCCAGAAGATCCACAAGATGTTCCAGAAG
>CANRMV010000022.1 GCA_947631875.1 uncultured Clostridia bacterium | reverse complement strand
ATTTCTTTGTCCACCTTAAAGCCCTCATTTTCCATTGAATACAAAACTTTCACAAGCGGAATTTCAATTTCGCTGTAAATTTTGTAAACGTTTTGCTCAATCATCTTTTTTTCAAGGTTTTCTTTGTCACTTATAAACTCATTTACTGTGCTTTCGGCGTGTTTTGGCAGCCCCGCATACAAAACATATCGCGCAATTTCCAAATCAAAAAAATTTTCAAGCGTAATTCCAACTTCATTCAAAACCGATAGGTCAAATTTTGAATTTTCGGTGATTTTTAAAATGGAATTGTTTTCAAAAATTGGTTTGAAAATTTTCAAAACATCGTTCAAATCTATGGTCTGCGAAAAAAGGTCTATTTCTTTTTTCAAAAAGTAAATTTCCTGCCCATTTATCGCAAATTCAAGGCTTTTTAAGTCATAACAAAAAACATTTTTAACTTTTTGCGCAAGCGCCTCAACATCGTTCAGAGTTTCAAGACAAATTTTGTTAACTTCTTGCCTTTTTGAATGCACGCCGTCACCAAAAATATCCTTTCTATTTGTCAAACTTCTGAAATCCCAAGCCTCAAAAAAATCTCGAAGTTCCTGCGAGAAAGGAAACTCAAAACAAAAATCGGACATCTCAAAATTTATTTCGCAATCCGTTTTTATTGTTGCCAGCGTTTTGGAAAGAAAAGCCATCTCCTTGCCAAGTTCCAACTTTTCTTTTAATTTTCCAGAAATTTCACCAATATGTTGATAAATGTTTTCAACTGTGTCGTATTTTTCAAGCAAAGAAAGGGCAGTTTTTTCGCCCACACCCAAAACGCCTGGAATATTGTCAGACGCGTCACCCATAAGCCCTTTGAGGTCAGTTATGCCACATGGCGCAAGATGATATTTTTCAAACAATGCCTTCTCATCAAACCTTTCAATATCAGTCACACCTTTTTTTGTGAGCCACACTTCGGTGTTGTCGTTTATCAGTTGCAAAAGGTCGCGGTCACCCGAAACCAATATGTTTTGAGTGTCCTTATTTTGTGCCAAAGTGCCAATTATATCATCCGCCTCAATCCCGGCAATTTCAAAAATTTTTATGCCCATTTTTTGAAGCATAGATTTAATAACCGGAAATTGAAAAATCAAATCCTCTGGCGTTTCCTTTCTCTTGGCCTTATAGCCCTCATATAAATTGTTTCTGAAAGTTTTTCGAGCATGGTCAAAAGCAACCGCCATATATTTTGGTTTTTGCTCAACAATAAGTTTCACAATCAAATTTGCAAAGCCGAACACCGCACCAGAGGGCTGTTTTTCACGATTAGATAAATAAGGCATTGCATAAAATGCCCTATTTGCCAAACTATTTCCATCAACAATGATAAACTTTTCCACTTAAAAAACCTTTAAAGAGTTAAATTTGCAGCAACCTTTCCGCCAAACAATTTGTAAATGAATTCAGGAGCACAAAGCACAACCACATAGCAAACAATCGCCAAGATTAATGCTATGAAGAAAGCAGTTTTCAGTGGGCTGCCCGAAAAATTGACAAGTGCAAAGCAGAAAATAATTGCAACTCCACCAAAGTTGACAATCAAGTCAAAATAAGGCTTGAACCAGCCCATATTTGGGTCCCAATTCGTTTTTGTTGCAACAACATTAACCACCAAAAAGCAGATGTAAACAATGGATAAAACCGACAAAATTGTGTAAAGTATTTTTTTCATAATTTCCCCTCACCTCTCCTTTTAATAATACCTTTTATTATAATAGCATAAATAAGAAGCAATTTCAAGTAAAATCCACGCAAAATTGTGGCAAAAATAAAAAAGAACCGCCCAAAAATTTTAAGCGGTTCAATTTTTTGTTGCATATTTATGCATTATATGTCATTTTTATTCATCTTTATCGTTGTCATCAAAACTGTTTTCGTCATCTTTTTTCTCATCAAAATTTTCATCTGGTTCATCACCCGAATTGCTGCCGTCTTTTTTAAGACTAACAATGCCAAACACTGCCAAAAAGCCAGCGATGGACATAACACAATCCTCAACAACCTCATTTTGAACTTCAAAGCCAAATGCCTTTCCAAGTGATGTTAAAAGCATAACCAGCGCAGAAGACAAACTCAGCCAGAAACCATAAGATTGAATTTTTTTAAAGAAGTTTTTCACAATCATCCTCCATTTTAAGTTGCTCTTTTATATCAGAAATATCTTGTTTAACCGTGTCCAAAGTTTGAAGGCTTTCAGTTAGCACATCAATGGTTTTTAAGTATTTATTTTCCCTTTTTGAACTGTCTTTCAGTTGATAGAAAAACAAAAACACAAACAAAGTTGCAAAAATTCCATTGCTAACAACAATGCTTATAATTTCATTCCAAAGGCTCATGATTATCCTTCACAATAAAATATTTTATTGTTTTAAGGTCTTTGCAAAGATTGCTTCTCACAAGCCGTTGCGACACATCAAAATATTTAATTTTCATGACACCACATCAAACACAATAAGTGGTTTTTGAATAAAGCATTGTTGTGCGTTTGTTGAAAATTCAAATTGGAAGTTTTTCCCATAAACACTAACATTCAGCCTTTGCTCATCCTCCGCCCCATCAAAGTCAAAAACTTTTTCTTCCTCATCAGAAGAAATTTTGACAGAGCATGGAAATAACGTTGTTAACACAATTTCTTTAATTCTTTTTCTCTTAGATTTAACACCCAAATCGCACTCAAACGATTTCCAACTTTTTTGTGTTGGCGTTCCAAAAACACTTCCCGAATTTGTTAAAAAGCCAACTTTCTTTGTGTAAACAGTATTAAAGCAAACACAAAGTTCATTCATAAAAGGCGTGTCGATTGCAAGCACTTTCAAAAGGTCAACGCCCCTGAAAAGATTAAGCCCAAGAGTGTCGATATCAATTTCAAAAAGAACATTGTTAACATAATCTCCTGTTTCGCAACCAACCTGTTGTCCGTCTTTGAAATCACATTTTGTTGCAAGATAATATTTTCCGTTTAAGCAAGCACAAGATGCATTTTTGTTGTCAAGATTTTTGAAATAAACATCATAACGCTGACAAATTTTGTCCACCGAATTTCCGTTGAAAGTATACAGTCCGTCACGCGTCATGAAAAAAATCTTGTCGCCGCAAACACTTATTGTGTTTTCAAAAATTTTGGATGGAGAATTGTATAAATGAGTGAAAGAAAAGTCATCTTTTGTTGTGTAAATTGAAAGTTTTGTGATGCCAAATTCCCTGAATAAATATACATAATCATTAAAAGCAACAACCTTGTTAAACGAGCCAACATTATCCAAAAATTCAATGGTTGATTTTTTGCTGTCGTCCCAATTTATCAAGTCCTTGTTTTTTGTGTAAATAAGTGTATTTCGGTTTGTGTTTGTAATTCCAAAAAAATTATCGTAGTGCACTGCACAAGAAATAAAAGGGGGAACATCTGGATATATGCCATTCATTTCAATCAAGAACGCAACCATTCCGCCGCTGGTGAAGAAAAGGCTGGCATCTTTGTCGTTGAACCTATAAGGACATTGATAGGTTGGATAACCCGGCAAATCATATTGCATAATCACCATTCCATCAAGTTCGTCAACAAGCCCAGCGCACCAAAGCATAAGATTTTCATTTATAACATAAACGTTATAAGAATAATCTGTTCCATTAAACCAGCGGTTTAGCCAAATCCCACGAATTTCTCCCACTTTTGAAAAGTCCATCAAGTGCCTTTCAGGACTGTCCAAACTTGCAAGAGCCTCAAAATCCTTAAAGCCAAGCCCTGTTTTGAGCGCCCCATCTAGATAGGACAAATTGTAAAAATTTTTACATTGCCCCGCCTCGCAAATTTGGTCGTCCTTATTTGACACAACTCCTTCATCAAAAATAGAAAAAACAAGATTTTTTTGTGTGATTTTTTTATGCTTTTTCAAATTCTTGTAAAAAATCAAAGCCATCTCCTAGTTGGAAGAATATGTTGTCCCATTTTTCTTGTCAGCATAAACAGGCTTTGTTTAAATCTCTCGTCCCAAATTTCACAGTCCAGCCCGTTCATCAAAAGATACTCGCTTGCCACGCCATAGGCAAAAATTCTTGCAGTCAGCCCGGAAAAAGCCTCCACTTCTTCGTCAATAGAAAGTTGCTTTGGCAAAAAACTGTAAACAATGGTTTTTGCGTTGCCAAAAATTTCCAAAAATTCGGGAAAAAGTTTAAATCTCAAATTAAGCCCAAAGCGGTTTTTCACTTCATACACATGAACAACCTTTTTGGAAAGGCTTGAATAATTTAAAACCGAATTTTTAACTGAAATTTCCTCTTTTGTGAGATATGGAAGGTAATCACTTGCAATTTCCTCGTTAACAAGATTAAAGCATCGAACCATGTCGTCAACTTTTTCTTGTTCACGCTTTGTCAACGCACTTTCTGGTGCATTTAACTTTGCAAAAATTTCTTTTTCTCCAACAAATTCACAAACCAATTTTAAAATGTCTTTAACTGTCATAGAGTTTCTCCTTAAAGTCGTTTAAAACTTCTTTTATGACTGCCTTTTCGCGTTTGGAGTTCTCTCTTTCAATCTCTCTAAAAATTTCGTCACTGTTTTGTATTCTTGTTTTCAGCACCAAACTCACAGTCCTCTCATCCAACACATCATAAGGAATTGTTAAACAATAAGTGTTCTTTGGCTGCTTGCGGTTGTGAACTTCAAAGGTGTTTTTATCCAAGTTCCTCACAATAAAATAATCTTCGTCAATCGCTTTAAGCCGCTCCAAAATTCCAAGACAGTCACTTTCAATTTCAAACAACTTTTTCATAAAATTCCTCTTTACTATTCAACATCTGGGTTTACATCTGTTGCGTGTCCAACGCCCGATGGCTTATGGCAAAGAAGTTCGGTGTATTTAACAAGAGTAGCCGAGAAAGCAGCCTTTGTTGGGCTTTGTTTCAAAATTCTTCCGCTCTCATCTTCAAGCCACTTCCAATCGCCAAGTTCATAGAACACAAAATCATTTGTGTTAAGGAAATAGCACTCTTTGTCGTCAACACAGTTTGTTGGAACGATTGGAATTCCAAAGTGTGTGATAGCCTTTGTGCCATCTTCCAAAGTTACAACATCAACATTTCTGTTGTAAAGTTTTTGATACGCTTGATATGCTCTTTTAAGTTTGTAAGAGCAGTTAATGAAGTTTACATTTGTTCCTTCCATTTCAAGGTCATCAATAACACTTTGAACAAAATCTTCATCAAAATGTTTGTCAGTTGCTTTATAGTTTTTAGCGTTCATAACAGGATATTCTGTTCTGTTCACGCCATAGAGGTCGCCTGTTCCAACAATGGCTTTAAGTCCAAGAATTTCCGCGTCCTTAGAGCCATGAAGATAAATTTTGTCGCCTGTTGTGATGCTTTCAGAAGTGCCAAGAACAATCTTTTTTGTGAGTGGGTCGATGCTCCTAACCAAAACATTGTTTGTTGTTTTTGAGCCAACGATGTCAACATACATTCCGGCAGCAATGCCACCAGCGTTGTCAACTGTTATTGTTCCTTCTGCATTTGTGAGAGTTGCCAAAAGCCCTGTTCCGTCACCGTAGAGCATTCTTGAAAGGTTGAATATGCTTGCTTTCAAAAGGCTGTCCATGCCGTCTTGCAAAAGGTTAACAAAGGAGTTCACATCAGATGATGAGCAACGAACTGCCTTGTCGCTGATTTCAAATCTACCAAACAAGTTTTTAAGAGGTGCAACAAAGGAAAGATATGGGGTTGGAACACCCTCAGGAAGGTCACTTGTCTCTTCTCCTGCCATAATTCCGCCGTTAATTCCAATTGGAGCAACAACGCGAACTTCTTTGCCCACAATGTTTCTTGTGCTGCGTCTTATTCTGCTGTAAAGTGGATTTGTTTTTGTGTTGATTTGGTCTGCAATAACTCCCAAATAAACGTCTTTAAGCACATTTTCTGCGCTTTGTAATGTAATCATAATTTTCTCCTTTAATCCAAAAGATTAAGAACCACCTTTTTTGCCTCCTCAAAAGTGTCAGGCTTTTTTATTTCTGGTTTTGTAACCCTTTCCCCGCCCTTTGAAGAGATGACAATAGGTGAGCCTTGAAGGGAAAGTTGTTTCATATAATTTTCAACAACCATCCTTTGTAATTCATTGTCATTTAGTATTAAGTTTTGAACGATAGGCTCTTTGGCTTTGGTGCTGCTTGTCAGTTTTTCATACAAAAGTTCTGCCCACGCTTTATCAAAGCCTGCCACATCTTTTTTAAGACTTTCGTCTTTTTCCACACGCTGACGAATTTCTTCCGCGTATGGAGTTGCCTCATCATGCTTCGAAAGGAACGAATTAAAGCCCTCTTCAAACAAATTGGTTTCTTTATTCGCTTTGTCTTTCTCTAATTGCGATAACTTTTGGCTTTTTCTTGTAAATTCTGCTTGAAGATTGTTATAGGCGTCATACAAGTCGTCAACACTCTTAAATTTTCCCAAAGGTCCGCCCTTTTCTGCTTCACTCGTGACGCCTTCTTCAACCTCTTGCTGTGGAGAGCCCGCTTCGTTTTCTTCCAAAGAAGGTTCAACGCTTTGTGGTTGTTCTCCAATATGTTCTTCTTCCATATCATTCTCCTTTCAGTTTTTTGTGTTCTCTTATGTGGTTTAAAAAGTTTTCTTCAACTTTTTTGTCAAAATCGCCTGTATATAAATTTTTAAGCATATATGCAATGTGCTGATTTATGTGGATGTCATGCTCGTCAATCTCCTTAACTTGCACTGTTTTGCCACTGTTAAGCAAAAGATTTTCCGCATCCGCATTTTTAATGTGAAGGTCAGTTATGTCAACGGAAGTTTCCCAAATTCCAAAGCCCAAATTTTCCAAAATTTTGTTTTTCATGGAGTTTGTGATGTTTCCATTTTCATCTGTAAGCAACCCCCTGTCCAAGAGTGAGAAAATCATATTTCTTCTTTGAGGCAGCGTGTCGTTTGTTTCACTGTTGGTGTCAAACTGAACATCATCGCTGGAAATGTCGCTTCCTCTAAAATAGGAAATATCCAAATTTCCATTCTCTCCCACAATCTTAATCAGTCTTGGGAAGGTTGCGTATTGTTTGTAAAGCCTCAAAATGTGCTTTGCCATGTTTTTAATGGCGTTTTTCATGCTGTCTGTGGTGAATTTTAATCTTGTTTCGTTTTCGTCAATCAAAAGTTCAAGCGCCACACCACTCATTGCTGAAACACTTTCCATTGTGCCTATGTCGCTTGTTCCGCTAAGCGAAAAGAACTCTTTTAAAAGCCGCTCTTCCTCTTTTTCAAAGTCACTTGGCACTTGCTCGCCACCCAAAAACTCTGGCGCAGTTGCTCCTTGCCTATAAACCAAAATTTTGCCCGGTGCAAGCCCCTCTTCTTCAAGATTGTCAATGTCCACACTGCCATCTTCAACTGCCAGCACGCCCATCGTCAGTCTGTTGAGATATTCATGCTTGCGGTTTTTCACAGCATTAAAGGCTCTTTGAACAGGAATAAGCCTTTCAATCATGCTCACTCCCCAAAAGCTTCCAATTTCCTCGTTGCAAATTTGCTTAACAAAAGGGAATTCTCTCTTTCCATCAATTCCGTTTAGGTAAGGCATCTCGCCGTCATAAACAAGTTTGTCGCCCGCAACAATAATAAGTCTGCCATTTGGCAACTCCTCGTTTGGCTTGACGTATTTTTCAATGACAATCGCACTGTTTTTCTTTGTTGTTTCAGTAAGTTTTGTGGCAAGCCCATAATATCCAAGCCCGCCCAAAGAGGATTTTGCTCCATCAAGCGAATACACATTCACATCCCTGCCTTCAACCTCAACGCCAAAGTCGTGTTTTATTTGCTCGGCAGAATAAACCTTTGCGTGAATTATGCTCTCACAGTCTTCAAGACTTTGATGCGTGCAACTGTCGGGATAAATTTCAAAAGGTGAACAAACTGAAATGTCCACATCTCCCGTCAAAATTTTCTTTCCATCTTCCTCAACTGCAACCACTTGTCCAAGATTGGAGTTCCAAGTTATTTTGTAGAAACTTGTTCCGCAAATTTCGCTCCACATGGTGGCTTGATTTATTTTCGAAGTCAAATCCATCTTATTTGAAACAGAACTCAAAATTTTCTTTCCAACTTTTGCGGTGTAAATGTCCTCTTCGTCATTTGTTGCCGGCACAACATGCATTTTTGGTTTTATGTTTGACAGTTTTGAAAGCCTAATATCAATTATTGGCGCAATGTGATTAAACACCTCCCTTTGCTGCCAAAAATATTGCTTGTCCACTTCTTGCACAAATCCGCCATAGCCAACATCACAATATTGGTTGCCCATATAAAAATTCATGTTCATTTGCCACTGACTGTCATAACTTTTTCGCTCACTTGCGCGCCTTGCAAAGTCCTTTAAAGTTTGTTCAACTAAATCGTTTTCCTTTTTCATACTTTCTCCTTCTTTCTCTTGTTTTTGAATGGGCTGTCAACAGCCTTTGGAACGAGCGTTTTTGAAAAACACTCAAACATTTTCTTCATGCAATCTTCACAAAACACAAGTTCTCGCCTAACAAATCCCTTTGTGCTGAAACTGTATTTAGCCAAATTTTTGCAGCCAATGAAGTCGCATTTCAGTTGAGTTTTACAAATCTCCATTTTCATTTTCGTTCTCCTTTTCTTTTAAAAGTTTCAAAAGGCGCTCCTTCTCGGCAAGGAGTTGTTTGTCCGTCATTTTTGAAATGTCGTCATCGCTTAGATGTGACTGCTCAATCAAAAATCTCAAAGCGTTGAGGTCGGGAGGATTGCTTTTTTTTGTTATTTTCCGCTTAGATAAAATAGGTTTTCCGTTTTCGTCTGCGGTGTATTCCTCAATAATTTCATCACTCTCAAATCCCAAAGCCTTTTTTAGCAGTGCTTTTTTGATTTCCTCTCCGTTCATAAGCCCCTTTTTCAACTTTTAATTGGCAAAATCTTAGCCCCAAAAATGCACAAATTCAACAAAATATGTCAAAAATCACAGAAATTCGAACAAAAAAACAGAAATTCACAAAAATTCGGACAAAAAATAGAATGTAAATGTATGAGGATACTATGGAAAACACTCTTGAATTTAAAAATGTGAATTATTACTATCAAACGCCAAAGGACGAAATCTTTGCGTTAAACAACATAAATTTCAATGTGGAAAAACAGGCTTTTGCCTCTCTTGTTGGGCCAAGTGGCTGCGGCAAAACCACAATTTTGTCCATAACCGCAGGGCTGTTGAAGCCAAGTTCTGGGCAAATACTTCTAAACGGACAAAACAAGATAGACAGCAAAAAAATTGGATATATGTTTCAAAGGGACCACCTTTTTGAATGGCGTTCAGTTTGGAAAAACATCACACTTGGCATAGAAATCCAAAAGCCAAAAGATAAGGCGGAAAAGTTTAAACTTGCGGAAGAACTTTTAAAAAAATATGACTTATATTCGTTTATAAATCAAAAGCCGCGTTCACTTTCTGGCGGAATGAGGCAAAGAGTTGCGCTCATTCGCACGCTCACCTTAGAGCCCGATTTACTTTTGCTTGACGAACCTTTTTCGGCGCTTGATTTTCAAACAAGGCTTTCGGTGTGCGATGATGTTTATGAAATAATCAAAAGCGAAAAAAAGACGGCGCTTTTGGTTACACACGACATTTCAGAGGCAATTTCAATGTCGGACAAAATCATCGTCCTTACGCACCGCCCTGCCACAGTTAAAGATGAATTGGTGCTAAATTTGGAAGGCAAAACCCCTCTGCAAAAACGAGAGGACAAAAATTTTTCATCACTATTTGACAAGATATGGAGAGAACTTACAAATGAGCAAAAAAATAACTAATTTTTCAAAAACGCACAAGCAGTATGTGCGAAGACTAAGAACAACAAAAGGTTTAATAATATTTTTTAGGATTTTTGTTTTGGTGGCATTTGTTGGCATGTGGGAACTTTTGGCGCAAACGCACATAATCGACCCCTTCTTTTTCAGTTGCCCCTCGCGAATAGTCAAACAACTCATTCAAATGGCGCAGGCAGGAACACTGCTCACGCACACTTGGGTCACCCTGTATGAAACGCTTTTAGGCTTTGCAATCGCAACCGTGCTTGGCTACATCATAGCGGTTGCACTTTGGTGGAACGAAAAGGTGCGCAAAGTTTTTGAGCCCTACATTGTTGTGCTAAATTCTCTGCCAAAAATTGCGCTTGGGCCAATAATAATCTTGTGGGTTGGAGCGGGAACAAAAGCAATCGTTTTGATGTGCATTCTCATCTGCATAGTAATCACCACAATGACCATGATGAATGCGTTTATGTCGGTTGATGAAGGCAAAATATTGCTGTTAAAATCCATGCACGCAAACAAGTTTCAAATTTTTCGAAAACTGATTGTTCCAAACACCATGCCCGATCTCGTTTCGGTGCTTAAAATAAATGTTGGCATGAGTTGGGTTGGCAGCATCATGGGTGAATATCTAACAAGTAAAGCCGGACTTGGCTATTTGATAGTCTATGGCGGCCAAGTGTTTAAAATAGACCTAGTTATGGCTGCCACCGTGATTTTGTGCATTCTCGCCTACTTGATGTATTTCCTTGTCAGCCTAATAGAAAAGAAATATGGCAGAAAATAACTTTTCTCTGCCCCACACTTTCCTTCCACCTTTATTGTGCTGCCTCTTTTGAATGAAAATCCCAACAGTTTTAAATCTAAATCAAAAAGAACAGCATAAACACGCCAAGCACACTTGCAATAGGATAAAGAAAAGATACAATCTGCGAAAATCCCAAAATGCTTATGCAAAGTGGCAACAACACAGCCACAAGAGTTGCAGCAATATTGTTTTTCAGCACCTTTTGGAAGGCAATTTTTAGCGTGTAGCAAAGTGAAATAAGCGTTGTGAAGCACCCCACCAAAATCACGCAATAGCAAAGCACAAAAACAAACACATTTTTTCCCGCAATAGAAAGAAATGGCATGGCGCTGTCAAGCATGTCACCATTTTTGATAAGCACCATGTTGCCAACAAAAAGAAAAACAAAGATAAGCCCAGAAGAAAGCAGACTTGCCCAAAAAGCCTGCTTTTTTGATAAATTCATCCCCGCCTTTGAGATTATAATTCCTTCCAAACATGTGTTAAGTGCCACATAAAGTGGGCAATAAAGCACACCCGCCCAAGAGGTGGTTTGATAGGAAATAACGGAGGAAGAAGCAAGTCCAAAGCCCAAAACAACAATAAAAACAATCATTGTTATTGGCATCAAAAATAGGTTGATTTTTTCCAGCCCCTTAATTCCTTTAAATGTTACAAAAATGCAGCACGCAAGCAAAATTAAAAACAAAACATAGTAAAGCCAAGCGGGAAAATAGAAAAACAAATTTTTAATTCCGGCAAACATAGATGCACAAAAAGTGAGCGAAACAAAAAGCATAAGTGGCGTTAAAAATGGCAATTTGTCAAATTTTTTCAGCACCCCTTCGCCCTTTGTGAGAAAGAAATAAAAAATAAGGAAAAACAGAAGGCAAGCAAGCAAAATATACAAAAAAGAAAGTTGTCCAAATCGGGTAAAATAGACAAAAATTTCCTTTCCGCTTGCAAAACCCGAGCCAACAACCGTTCCAAAAATAAGAAAAACCACAATAAAAACTTTGGACATACTAAAATATATGCCAAAGCAGCATATCAAATTCAGGAAAATGAAGTATTAAAGTGAAGATTATAAACAAACTAAGCGTATGAAAAAAATCGTGGCTTTTTGTCTTTTGTTTTTCCTTATATCCTCGCTTTTTTCGGCACTTTTGCCCTATCCTGTTTTTTGCTCTCACACAAATATAACCGAAAAAGACGCTTTGCAAATAAACAACTTAAAAGAAATCGAATTTTCGCCAAGTTCAAAAGGCCAAGCCGCAATTTTAAACCTATCTTTCAAAGATATTGACAAACTGCTCCCCATTGGCTCTTTGGTTGAAATTTATGACATCAACACCAAAACAACCTTCAAAACAATCCGCACCGGCGGAACAAATCATGCAGATGTTGAGCCACTTGATAAAGAAAATGCACAAATAATAAAAGACTGTGCACAAGATTGGTCTATGAAAAGACGAAGCGTGCTTGTCCTTCTCACCGACACAGCATATTTGCCTGCAAGTTTGGTCTATTTCCCTCATGGTTATTCCACAACAAACAACCTCACAGGTCACTTGTGTTTGCACTTTAAAAACTCAAAAACGGACGGAACAAATGAGAAAGATTATTATGCTCAAAAAGCCATTTCCAAAGCCTCAAAA
>CANRMV010000021.1 GCA_947631875.1 uncultured Clostridia bacterium | reverse complement strand
TTTCAAAATCTTCGGCACGGATTAACACATTTTGCTCTTTTTGAATCGTAGAAACAATTTCGTGCATTTTTGACGAGGCATTTTTGGAAAGGGTTTCCATTAAGATGTCGTCATCAATAACCATATTGCTGTCTATATAATAAGAAAGCGCCTTATTTTCAATTTTAAACTGCCTTTTTAGTGTGACAGTGCCTTCAATGTTGCCATCTTGGCAGGAATAGGAATTTTTTCCAATGTGGTCATCATAATAAAGTGAGCATATATCTGCACGCCAATCGTGAACCAAAATATCGTCATTATCTTGAACAATCCCAAGCCCAACATAATAAGGTTTTTCTTGTGTTTCGGACTTTTCTTTGAAGTCAAATCGTCCAAAATATGGATTTGTGGACTGTTTTGTCAGCCTTTTTATTTCTTTTGAAAACAAATCGTTTTGATTTTCCAAATTTTCGATTTGCAAGTTGACATCGGCAAGTTCGTCATTTCCATTGTTTATTTCATAAAAGTTTTCTGCAAAATAATTTTTTTGTTGGCGGATTTTTTCTTGGTTGCTTTTAATTAGTTTTGAGTTTTTTGCTTTCAAAACATCGATTTTGTCAAAAACAAGTTTTAAATAACCCTTTTCTTTTTCTAAAATCTTCTTGTCCATAAAAATCCTCCTTGATGTTTGTGGGGTTTGTTATTCTTGGTCTTGGAACGGAGTTTCTTCTACCTCTGTGCTTATTTCATTTTCTGGGGTTTGCTCATTTTCAGTTGGAGCCTCGTCCTCTTCTCTGGCTGTGAGGGCAATGCTTGTTATTTTTGCATCGTTTTTGAGTTTCATAATTCTCACGCCTTGACTAACTCTTGAAAAATTGCTAATTCCTCCAACAGGCGTGCGGATGATAACTCCGCTGTCGGTGATTGCCAACAAATCCAATTCACCTTCAATTTGTTTCATAGCAACAAGTTTACCCGTTTTTTCTGTGAAAATTCCCGCTTTAACGCCCATTCCGCCGCGTTGTTGAAGCCTAAATTCTTCAACAGGGGTAAGTTTTCCATAACCTGTTTCGGATATGGTTAAAATTCGCGAGCCTTCATGCACGATTGCCATATCAACAACAAAATCTCCATTTGCAAGTTTAACACTTCGCACACCTTGACTGTCTCTGCCAACCAATCTAACATCGGTTTCGTTGAAGCGGATGCATTTTCCTTCATGAGTGCCAATCAAAATGTCGTCACGGCCATTTGTGATGTCAACGCCGATAAGTTCATCGCCCTCATTGAGTTTAACAGCAATTTTGCCCACTTTTCTTATGTTGTCATATTCAGAAAGTGGCGTTTTTTTGATAAGCCCGCCTTTGGTTGCCATGATGAGGTTGCCTTTCATTTCGCCACGAACAGGAATGATTGTGTTCACTTTTTCGCCAAGACTAAGTTGAAGCAGGTTGATTATTGCACGGCCTTTGGCTTGTCTTTGTGCCTCTGGAATTTCATACGCTTTTGCGCTGTAAACCTTTCCAAGATTGGTGAAGAACAAAAGAGTGTCATGCGTTGAGGTGACAAACATCTTTTCAACATAATCTTCATCTTTGGTTTTGTGTGCGGTTATGCCAACGCCACCGCGATGCTGAGCCTTGTATTCGTCAGTTCCCATTCTCTTGATGTATCCAAGATGGGTCATGGAAATGATAACATCTTCTTCGGCAATCAAATCTTCAAGGTCAATGCCGCCAAGATCCATGCTGATTTCCGTTCTTCTTTCATCGCCAAATTCTTGTTTAACTTTTTCAAGGTCATCTCGAACTATTTTTAAAACTCTTGCAGGCTTATCCAAAATGTCCTTAAAATCGGCAATTTGAGCCTCCAAATCGGCAAGTTCCTCGTTAAGTTTTTCAACTTCAAGGCTGGTTAGTTTGGAAAGTTTCATTTCCAAAATGGCATTTGCTTGAATTTCGTCGAGTTCAAAGTTGGAAGTGAGGTTTTGTGCCGCTTCTTGCCTATCTTTTGAATTTTTGATGACTTTAATAACTTCATCTATGCTTGCAAGTGCAATCACAAGCCCTTTGACAATATGTTCGCGCTCCTCTGCTTTTTTGAGGTCGAAACGCGTTTTGCGAACGGTGACTTCTTTTTGATGCTCCAAATAATAGTAAAGCATCTCTTTGAGATTGAGCACTTTTGGCTCCCCATTAACGAGGGCGAGCATGATAATTCCGCTGCTTTGTTGAAGCATGGTGTGTTTATACAAAAGGTTTAAAACAACTTGCGCATTTGCATCTTTTTTGATGTCCACAACAACGCGAAGGCCATCACGGTCACTTTCATCTCTAAGGTCACTGATGCCGTCAAGTTTTTTGTTCTTAACAAGGTCGGCAATCTGAGCAACAAAACGGGCTTTATTCACGCCATAAGGCAGTTCTGTGATAAGAATTCTTTGTCTGCCTGTGGATGTTTCGTCAATTTCCGCTCTTCCTCTAACAAGAATGCCGCCACGACCTGTTTTGTAGGCGTGTTTAACAGCAGTTCTTCCCATGATAATTCCGCCGGTTGGATAGTCAGGGGCAGGGATGATTTTGATGAGGTCATCAATGTCAATTTCAGGGTTGTCAATAAGTGCCTGAACGCCATTTATAACTTCGGTCAAATTGTGAGGTGGGATGTTTGTTGCCATGCCCACAGCAATGCCGTCTGCGCCATTCACCAAAAGGTTTGGAAATCTTGAAGGAAGAACAGTTGGCTGCATCAAAGTGTCATCAAAGTTTGGATACATATCAACCGTTTCTTTTTCAATGTCTTGAAGCATAAGTCCGGCAATTTTGGAAAGCCTTGCTTCTGTGTAACGCATAGCAGCGGCAGGGTCTCCATCCACCGAGCCAAAGTTTCCGTGTCCGTCAACAAGAGGATATCGAATTGAGAAGTCTTGCGCAAGACGAACTAAGGCGTCATAAATTGAACTGTCGCCATGAGGGTGATATTTACCCATAACTTCACCCACAATTCTCGCACTTTTTTTGTGAGGTTTGTCAAAGAAGTTGTTAAGTTCACCCATAGAATACAAAATTCTTCTGTGAACAGGCTTCAATCCATCGCGAACGTCAGGAATTGCACGGCTGACATTCACCGCCATAGCATAGGCGATAAAGGATTTTTTCAATTCCCCAACAACTTCGATTGGTTGAACTTTTTCCTTTTCCAAAATTTCTCTCAAATTTTGTTTGTTTAATTCGTTGTCTTTTTTGCTCATATCTTTTCCCTACCTAATTTTTGTGTTCTTCAATCCACTTGTCCACAATCTTTCTGCCTCGTTGAATTTTGTAATCCATAACTTCTTCCACAGCGCTGTCACCAAAGATTCTTTTTATTTGGCTTGCACAAATCAAAACGTCTGCTGTTTCTTCAATTATGTTTTTCTTTATTTGTTCCAATTTTTCATCGTTCTCTTTTGATTTGTCGTTTTTGGAATATCTAATAAATTTGCAAAGTTCTTTTGTGAGTTCGCTCATTTCCTCAATGCACATTCGCATTTCGGATTCTTCACCCCAAGAGTCTTTAAATTTGTCAAAAGTTTCTTCGTAAAAGTTTTTGTTTAACATAACACCTCCTAAACATCAAGGTCGGTGACAAGGGTGGCATTTTCTTCAATGAACTTTCTTCTCAGTTCAACATCTTCACCCATAAGTTCGGTGAACACTCTGTCCGCCTCAATGGCATCTTCCATTGTTATCTTCAAAAGGATGCGGTGCTCTGGGTTCATTGTCGTTTCCCAAAGTTGCTCTGGGTTCATCTCACCCAAACCTTTATATCGCTGCAAAGTTGTGCCTTTTCTGCCGTTTTCATCAAACCACTTGTTGAGTTCTTCGTCTGTGTAGAAATAAAAATCTTCTTTCCCGCGTGAAACCTTGTAAAGAGGTGGCTGAGCGGCATAAACATGTCCATTTTCAATAAGTGGACGCATAAAACGGAAGAAGAAAGTTAAAAGCAAAATTCTTATGTGAGAGCCGTCAACATCGGCATCGCTCATGCAGATGATTTTGTTGTAACGCAGTTTGCTTTCATCAAAATCGTTTCCCGTGCCAGCGCCAAAAGCGGTTATCATTGCTCGAATT
This sequence comes from uncultured Clostridia bacterium, assembly GCA_947631875.1. Lineage (GTDB taxonomy): Bacteria > Bacillota > Clostridia > Christensenellales > UBA1242 > Caccovivens. The sequence goes on along the minus strand of CANRMV010000021.1, from coordinate 8,391 downwards.
TCAGCGTTTTCCAAAATTCTGTTTAATCTTGCCTTTTCAACATTCAAAATCTTACCTCTAAGAGGAAGAATGGCTTGAAATCTTCTGTCTCTGCCTTGCTTTGCAGAGCCACCAGCCGAATCCCCTTCCACGATATATATTTCGCAAAGAGAACTGTCTCTTTCAGAGCAGTCGGCAAGTTTTCCAGGAAGGGTGGTGCTTTCAAGTGCGCCCTTTCTTCTTGTGAGTTCCCTTGCATTTCGTGCCGCATCACGAGCACGTTGTGCGGTTATGGATTTCATGATAAGTTCTCTTGCCTCATTTGGATGTTCTTCCAAATAATCGCCAAAAGCCTCTTGCATTGCCTTATAAACAATCGTTCTCATTTCGCTGTTGCCAAGTTTGGTTTTGGTTTGGCCTTCAAATTGAGGCTCTCGAAGTTTAACAGAAATAACAGCAGTTATTCCTTCGCGGCAATCTTCGCCCGAAAGTTTTTCCGTTTCTTTTATGATTTTGTTTTTAACAGCATAGTCATTGATAACCTTTGTTAGCGCATTTTTAAAGCCATCAAGGTGAGTTCCGCCTTCTTCTGTGTTGATGTTGTTGGCGTAGGCATTTATGATTTCGTTGTAACTGTCGTTATATTGGAAACAAACCTCAATTTCATTTATAACTTCCCCTTTGTCATTGTGGTTGAATTTGTTGAAATAAACAGGGTAGGAAAGGAGTGTTTGTTTGTTTTGATTGAGATAATTCACAAACTCCACAATTCCGCCTTTAAATTCAAAAACGTCTTTTCTCTCTTGCCCAACACGGCGGTCTTCAAGTGTGATAACCAAACCCTTATTCAAAAAGGCAATTTCACGGAAACGGTTTTTGAGAGTGTCATAGTTAAAATCGGTTGTCTCAAAAATTTCGGCATCAGGATAGAAGGTGATTGTTGTTCCTGTTCTGTCGGTGCTGCCAACAACTTTAAGAGGATACAATGCCTTGCCGCGAGCAAATTCCATTGTGTGATGTTTACCATTTTGATAAATATCCGCAATGAGTTTGGTTGACAGGGCGTTAACGCAGGACACACCCACGCCATGCAAGCCGCCAGAAATTTTGTAGCCTTCGCCACCAAACTTTCCGCCAGCGTGCAATTTGGTTAAAACAACCTCAACGGCGCTTTTTCCTTCTTTGGCAATTATTCCCGTTGGAATGCCACGACCATTGTCGCAAACGGCGCATGAGCCATCCTCGTTTATCACAACATCAATCTTGGTGCAGTAGCCAGCAAGAGCCTCATCAATAGAGTTGTCCACCACTTCTTGAACGAGGTGATGGAGGCCATGAACATCTGTTGAGCCAATATACATTCCAGGACGTTTGCGGACAGGTTCAAGCCCTTCCAAAACCTGAATGTCACTTGCGTCATATTTCACGCTTCTTGTGAGTTTTTCTTTTTCTTCGGCGCTGTTTTCAGCGTCAACCAAGTTGGTTTTTACTTCTTCTTCATTTTCCATAATGCGAATATTCCCTCTATGTTATATAAATATACTATATTATAACATATATATAGAAAAAAGCCAAACATTCAAGCACAATATTTTGTAGTTTTTTTATTTTTTTAGCAAGAAAGAGGATTGACAAATAAAGAGTTTTGTTGTATTATAAAAGTATGAAAATGAAAAAAATAAAAAAATCCATACCTCAGCATGAACAGGAAACTTTGTGCTTAATAAGAAAGTTTAACAGTGTGGAACACCATGTCATAGGTGAGTATAAATTGCTTCCAAATGACATGGATACCCGCCAGTTTGTTTGGATTGAACAAAAGCCAAAAGGCAGAGAGAAAGCAGCCAAAAATAACAACTTTTATTATTACACTGAAAGGGATTATTCGGCTCTTAACACAAAATTGAATGAGTTGTATTTTTTGCAGCCAAACCATGACAAATTTATCGAAGACAGGATAAGAGATTACAACTTTGACTTAACACATGAAAATAAGGATTTTAAGCGAGATTTTGGCCCTGCTTTAAAAGATTTGAAAGTTGCAGTGGATGAGGAAAGCAAATTTTTGAAACAAACGCTTCAAAATGGGAAAGTTTCCACTTACACCTTGTTTGAACTTTGGTTTGAAAAATTGAAAGAATTGTCAAACGTTGAGCCATTTTTACAAATGTGCACCACTCCAAAAGGAAAAAGTGTGTTCAATTACACAATCGCAACGCAATTCGCCTATTTTGTGGCGCGACATTGTGACCCTTTCAAAGATGTTGAGGAATTCAAAAATTTATTGCAATATTTAAACACTTTCTTAAACCCAGCGGATGGGCTTGCCAGACAAAGGTCGCTTAGGGCGGTTGTTAGGGGCAGAGATTGGCGACCTGTTGATGTGGAAAACATATATTCATCTGTTGAGGCTTTGGCAAAGTGGTGCAAAAATTCTGATGGTAAAATTGGGCCAATAGAAAAAGCCATAATTTTGCACAACGAAATCATAAGAATACAACCTTTCAGTGACGGAAATCACAGAACTGCACGACTTTTAGCAAACGTTTATTTGATGCATTGTGGAATGCCACCAATTCACATAGTCAATCAACAGAGCAGAGATGAATACGACCGTGCCACAGATAGAGCAATAGAACAGCACAATTTAGATGAGGAAATTGAATATTTTGAAGAGGCAATTTCAAATGCGACAAAACAATTAACAAACTCATGTGAAAAACTTGAAGAAAAAGGCAAAACAAAATAAAAAAAACTGCTTGAAACACAGCAGTTTTTTTAATGACTCAATAAACTTGCAAAGATGGGCAGGCGAAAAGCGATTGCGCAAAAACGCCAACGTAGTGCGTTTTTCAATCGGCGAAAGGTTGCGAACAACACAATCAAATTAACCCTCAAAGGACTTTCTTTCAAAAAAAATCGCGACCAATTCGCCAGCATAGAGCATACGACCAAAATCACTAAAAACTTGCAAAGATGGGCAGTCAAAAAGCGATTGCGCAAAAACGCCAACGTAGTGCGTTTTTCAATCGGCGCAAAGATGAAAAAACAAGCGTTAAGCGTTGGTTTTTTTAAAGAAAAAACCACGCCCTAAGCGCAGTTTTTTCATCTGGTTGCGAGGGTTGGATTTGAACCAACGGCCTTCGGGTTATGAGCCCGACGAGCTTCCGAGCTGCTCTACCTCGCGTCATCAATGTACATTTTAGTATATTATGTTCAATTTGTCAAGAGTTTGCATAAAAAAATTAAAAAACACACAAAAATTGTGCGTTTTACATGAATAGAATTGAAGATAGGAACAGCAACATGCTTGCATATAATGGAAGATTTGTAAACTTGTTTTCAATAAAATTGTTTAAAATTATGTGTCCGCAGAACACCAATCCGCCAAGCACAAACATGATATTTTGAATTTGAGTGGAGTAAAGCAAGGCACACACGCATGCACCCAAAATTATGCCAACGCTCAAAAATTTAACAAAATTCAGCAAAATTATGCTAAAAAATCGATTTTTTTGGCCTTTTTTGTATGTTTTTTTGATTATTACATCCAAAAAAGTTAAGAACAATGCAACTGCAACGCCAAGAATTGCGCCTAGATAGGTTTCTTTTCCAATGTATAGCATTGCCACATAAATTGCAACGGATGAAAGTAAAAAGCCAAGATATTTTATAAGTTTTGCCCATGTTTGCTTTTTTTCATCATCTTCAAACATTTTGCTTCTGAAAACAGAAAGCGAAAGTGGGGCGCAGGCGGCAGTTAGCAGCAAAGTGTAACCGGTGAAGTTGTTTTTGTAGGTGGCTGTGATAAGCCCGGTGCAAACAAGAAGCGCCACGCCAAAGTTGTTTAAAAGATAGGCAAGTTTGTTGTCGTTAACAAAACAAACCGCCACAGCCATGCAGCCACACGCAACCATGAAACAAATCATTGAAATCATTAGCATAAATATATTTTAACCAAAACAAAAGATTTTGTCCAATAAAAAACGCATATTTTCATATGCGCTTAAAAAATTTTATTTTTTAGAATTTAAAATTTTTAATTTTATTTGTTTGGTTTAAAGCCGTCTTTTAATGAAATTGTGCTGTTGAAAATCAAATTGTTTGGCGTACTGTCTTTGTCAACGCAATAATAGCCTTTTCGCATAAATTGGAATTTGTCCTCTGGTTTTGCATCTTTTAAAAAGTTTTCTGCCAAAGCGGTGGTTTCTGTGAGAGAATCAGGCTGCAACATATCTTCAATCTTAACGCCGTCTGCAAGTGCTTTTGCAGGGAATTTGTATTCATCTTTCACAAGATTTTTAAATTCACGAATTGTCACTTTAAAGCAGTTGTTTGCAGACACAAAATGGATTGTGCCTTTGCACTTAATTCCAGAATTATCTTGCCCGCTTTTTGTGTTTGGCAAATATTCGCACTCCAAATGGTCGATTTCGCCATTTTTGTTTAAAACTGCCTTGTTGCATTTTATGATGTAAGCACCTTTCAAGCGCACAATTCCGCCTTCAACAAGCCTGTTGTATTTTGGTGGTGGGTTAAGACTGAAATCTTCTTTTTCAATGTATATTTCGTTGCTGAAAAGGCATTTGTGCTTGCCGGCAGCCTCGTCATTTGGATTGTTTTCAATTTCGCACTCTTCGCTGCCAGAAAAATTGGTTATAACAACTTTTAATGGGTCAAGAACAACCATTGCGCGCGTTGCAATTTTGTTTAAATCCTCACGCACATAATATTCCAAAGCGGAGTATGGAACGGAAACCTCAATGGTGCTTCCCCAGCCAACAGATTTCACAAAATCTTTAACCGCTTTGGCTGTGTAGCCTCTTCGCCTAACGCCAACAAGGGTTGGAAATCTTGGGTCGTCCCAGCCGGAAACATATCCGCCATTTACAAGTTGTTTCAAATATCTTTTTCCCGTCAAAACATTTTCAAGCACAATTCTTGAAAATTCTCTTTGTTTTGGCGCATATTTTTTGCCCCAACCATGCTCCACAAACCACTCATAAACCACTCTGTGGTCCTGAAAACCTTTGTCGCACAAACTGTAAGTTGTGCCTTCCAAGCAATCTTCCATAGGGTGAACAAAATCATATTGAGGCCAAATGCACCATTTGTCGCCAACGCGATAGTGATGCTGCCTTGCAATCTTATACATAACAGGGTCTCGCATATTGATGTTTGGGTGCGACATATCAATTTTTGCACGCAGCGTTTTGCTTCCGTCTGGATATTTCCCGTCACGCATTTCTCTGAAAAGTTTAAGATTTTCCTCAGGCGTGCGGTTTCGATATGGGCTGTTTTTGCCCGGCTCTGTGAGTGTTCCACGCGTTGCGGAAACCTCTTCGGCGGAGAGTTCGCAAACATATGCATCGCCATTTTGTATCATTTTTTCGGCGATTTTGTATATCTCATCAAAATATGCTTCGCTGGCATACACAAATTTTGCAGGCTTAAAGCCAAGCCATTCAAGGTCCGCCATGTAACTGTCTGCAAATTCGCCTTCTTCTTTAACAGGGTTGGAATCATCCATTCTTAAAACAGTTCGTCCGCCAAACTTTTGCGCCGTTTCAAAATTTATTGTCCACGCTTTTGCATGCCCAATATACCAATATCCGCTTGGCTCAGGTGGGCAGCGGGTGACAACCTCTTTTGTTCTTCCTGCCTTGATGTCGGCAATGATTTCCTCCTCCAATTCGTTTTCTGGGACAATGCTGTCCACATCAATTCCATTTGCAAGTTTCATATTCTTTCCTTTTATTATAAACAATTCTAATCATTTTTGCCATTTAAGTCAATAAATTTGAAAAACAAACAAAAAAAGCATATCGTTTTGATATGCTTTAATTTTTTTTGTCAACAAGTTGTTTTTTAAGTTTTTCAAACAACTCGTCAACCCACTTGTCAAATTCTTGTTTTGTCATAACTCTCTTCCTCCAAGATTTTTTCCAAGATTTTTGATGTTCTGCGCTGTTTTCTCGGCAACCCTCTTTTTTTCTGCCAATTCTTTTTCTGCATTTGTTTTTGCTTCGGCTTCAAGAGCAATGTTTTTCTTCTCTTTTTCAATTTTTTTAGAAATCAATTCATAAATTCCTTGTGCATATCCTTCCGCTTCTTTTGTTGAGCCTTCTTGTGAGCATCGCCCTTTCACACCTTCTGCAGTTGCATCAAGGCATTTTTGAATTTGGTCGCTGTTCCTGAACATAACTGTTGGCAAATGTTCAAAATCTTCTGGAAATGCTCGGAGTGCTTCTTGAACTGAGCAATCATCCCATGCTTCAAAAGACTTTTGAAAAACGTATCCATTGTCTGGACAGTATAAGTGTAGTTTGCCACCAAACGTGACTCTTGCCCAACCATCGTAAACTTTGTCAGCCCAATCAAACTTTTGATTGCAAATTTTACCGGTGTTTGGATTAAAAAAAGTGTATTTGTCATTAATTTTGACAGGTGCCCAACCATCGTGAACGCTGTCAGCCCAATCAAACTTTTGCTTGCAAAATTCTCCGGTGTTTGGATAGAAGAATGTAGATTTGCCATTAATTTCGACTGTTGCCCATTCTTCATAAAAATAGTCAATCATATCAAATCTTTGCTCACAAAGTTTGCTGGTGTTTGGATAGAAGAATGTAAATTTGCCATCAATTTTGACAAATGCCAAACCATCGTAAACTTCGCTGGCGCCATCAAATTTTTGATTGCAAATTTTACCGGTGTTTGGATTAAAAAAAGTGAATTTGTCATCAATCAGGACTCTTGCCCAACCATCGTGAACTTCTTTAGCCCAATCAAACTTTTGCTTGCAACGCACTCCTGTTCTTTTGTTTCGGAAAGTGCGTTTTCTTCCAAACAATCCGCACCTTACTATTTCAAATTCGTCTTCCATATAAAACCTCCATTTCGTCCTTATTGTAACATGGGGGGGGGATTTGTCAACCCCTTTTTTAAAAATTTTTATTTTTTTTGAAAAATAACAAAAAAGACGCAAATTTTGCTGTTTTTGCGCCATTCTCATAAAATTTTTTTGATTTTCAGTCCTTTTTCAGTTTCTCGCGGAGTTTGCTTTTTATTCGCGAAAGACTGTTATCAATGGATTTTTCGGTTATGTTTAGCCTTTCGGCAATTTCTTTGTAGGCATAGCCTTGCAAATATAATTTCAAAACTTTGAGTTCCAATTTTGAAAGGCTTTGAATTATTGTGCGTTTCAAATTTTCAAAGTTCTCTTTATTTATTATGCTTTCGGCAGGAGTTGTTTCAAACACAAGCGCCATTGGCAAAATGTCAGGGGCATCATTTTCAGAAAAACTTTGTATGGAAACAGCCTGAGAAAGTGGCTTGTTCTTATCAGAAGTTGCCTTTTTGATTGCTGTTTGAATTTGATGTTTTATGCAAATTATGGCAAAAGTTTTAAAAGATGTGTCCTTGTTTGGCTTAAAGCCTTTAACTGCCTTGTAAAAGCCAATCATGCCTTCTTGAATTAAATCTTCCATTTCGCCGCCAACAATAAAATAGGAGCGGCTGATTTTCACAATAATGTCCTTATATCGCTCAATCAGTTCTGTTTCAGCGGCTTCATCACCATTTTTTGCTTTTTCAATAAGTTCTTCGTCTGTCAAATTTTTCATCCTTTTAATTCAAGATTAGGCTTTTGAAAGTCAAATTATAATCAATTTTTAATTTTGGAGCGTAAGGCTTTGCCTGGCGAACAAAATTAAAAATCACCAAAATAGGAAAGAGGTTTGGGAGGGAAACCAAAAGTTTAGCGGTTAGATTTAATCGTGTCCGCGTTAAAAACTTTTGGTGTCACCCCAGTCGCGTTGTCTTAAAATTTCATAAATTGCAATGCCGGCACTCACACTCGCGTTCAAAGAATTAACGCTTCCGTGCAGGGGAAGGGTGACAATTCCGTCACAATAGGTGCGCAAGGACTGTTTCATGCCATTTCCTTCGCTGCCAATAACAACGCCGATTGGGCCCGTTAACTTTTCTTCATAGATGCTTTTTCCGCCAACTTCGCAGGCATAAATCCAAAGCCCTGCCGCTTTTAAGTCATCAATCGCATCTTTCAAATTTGCAACGCGGGCAATTTTCATGTTTGCAATTGCGCCAGTGCTTGTGCGAACGACTGTGTCGTTGACCGTGACAGAGCGGTTGCGTGGAATGATAATTCCATCGACTCCGGCACACTCGCATGAGCGGATGATAGCGCCAAAATTGTGTGGATCCTCAATGCCGTCCAAAAGCACAAAGAATGGATTGTTGTCGGCGGAAGAGATGAGTTCATCGAGTGGCGTGTAACTAAAATCAGTTGCAAGCGCTATGTAGCCTTGATGATGCGAAGTGGTCGACTTGCGGTCGAGAGCCGCGCGTGGCACAAACTCTATGCGGACCTTATTCTTTCTTGCAAGAGAGATG
>CANRMV010000020.1 GCA_947631875.1 uncultured Clostridia bacterium | reverse complement strand
AAAATGGCTACAAATCTTGAAATGACCAGAAATGTTGGAATTATGGCTCACATTGATGCTGGTAAAACCACCACCACTGAGAGAATTTTGTTCTACACTGGTAAAAATCATAAGATTGGCGAAGTTCACGATGGCGAGGCTACAATGGACTGGATGGCTCAAGAGCAAGAAAGAGGCATCACAATCACTTCCGCCTGCACAACTTGTCATTGGAAAGGTCACAAAATCAACATCATCGACACACCTGGACACGTTGACTTCACTGTTGAAGTTGAACGTTCTTTGAAAGTGCTTGACGGTGCAGTTTTAATTCTTTCTGCTCGTGACAAAGTGCAACCTCAAACAGAAACTGTTTGGCGTCAATCCACAAAATACAAAGTGCCAACCATAATTTATGTTAACAAAATGGACAGAGATGCGGCTGATTTTTATGGTTGCGTAAATTCAATCAGAGAAAGATTGAAAACAAATCCTATTGCCATTCAAATGCCAATAGGTGAGGCTGACACATTCAGCGGAATTATTGACCTTCTCACAATGAAGGCAGAAGTTTATGAAGATGACCTTGGAACAAAGATTGACATTGTTGAAATTCCAGAAGAATACAAGGCAAAGGCTCAACAACTTCATGACGAAATGATTGAAAAGATTGTTGAAACTGACGATGCTCTTCTTGAAAGATACTTTGAGGGTGACACAATTTCTCTTGACGAACTCAAAAAGGCTCTTAGAAAAGCAACAATTTCAAGAACATTAGTTCCTGTTCTTTGCGGCTCTTCATATAAGAATAAGGGTGTTCAAATGCTTTTGGATGCTATGGTTGAATATCTTCCATCTCCACTTGATATAGACCACATCGAGGGCGTTAACCCAGAAACAGGAGCAAAAGAAACAAGAGCGCCAAGCGAAGATGCTCCATTTGCAGGGCTTGCATTTAAGATTATGACAGACCCATTTGTTGGTCGTCTTGCGTTCTTCCGCGTTTATTCCGGAAAACTTGTTGCCGGCTCTTATGTTTACAACTCAAACAAGGGCGAAAAGGAAAGAGTTGGGCGTTTGATTCGTATGCACGCCAACCAAAGAGAAGAAATCAAAGAGGTTGGGGCAGGCGACATTGCCGCTATTGTTGGACTTAAAGACACAATCACAGGCGAAACACTTTGTGATGAAAAGAACCCTATCCAACTTGAAAGCATGGAGTTTCCAGAGCCTGTTATTCGTGTTGCTATTGAGCCAAAAACAAAACTTATGCAAGAAAAAATGGTGCTTGCACTTGTTAAACTTGCAGAAGAGGACCCAACTTTCAAAACTTACACCGACCAAGAAACAGGGCAAACAATCATCGCTGGTATGGGCGAACTTCACCTTGAAATCATTGTTGACAGACTTCTTCGTGAATTTAAAGTTGAAGCAAATGTCGGCAAACCTCAGGTTGCTTACAAAGAAACAATCAGAAAGGCAACAAGAGCAGAAGGCAAGTTCATCAGACAGAGTGGTGGTAAGGGACAATATGGTCACTGTATCATTGAAATGGAACCACTTGAACCAGGCACAGGCTACATTTTTGAAGATAAAACAGTTGGTGGATCAATTCCAAAAGAATACATCCAACCAATCAACAATGGAATTATTGAAGCAAGCAAAACCGGCGTGATTGCTGGCTATGAAACTGTTGACTTCAAAGTTACAGTTGTTGATGGTTCTTACCACGAAGTTGACTCTTCCGAAATGGCATTTAAGATTGCCGGCTCTATGGCATTCAAAGATGGCGCATCAAAGGCAAATCCTGTTCTTCTTGAACCTATTATGAAGGTGCAAGTTGAAGTGCCTGATGACTATCTTGGAACAGTTATGGGCAACTTGACTTCTCGTCGTGGAATTTTGACAGGAAACGAAACAAAACCAGGCGTGCAAGTTGTTAACGCAGAAGTTCCACTTGGAGAAATGTTTGGTTATGCAACAGACCTTCGTTCTCAAACACAAGGACGTGGAACTTTCACAATGGAATTTTTGAAATATAACGAAGTTCCAAAGAACATTGCTGAGGGCATTGTTGGAGCGCGTAAAAAGAACGCTTAACGCCCAAAGTTTTATCTTTGTTTTTCCACAAAGCATTTTTGTCCAAAAAATTTTAGAAAATAATGATAAAATGTTTGGACTTTTGGAAAAAATATGATAAAATGTTTAAGTAAACTAAAAAAAGTAATAAAAAGGAGATTTTTACAATGGCTATCGGAAAATTTGATAGAACAAAACCACACGTAAACGTTGGAACTATTGGTCACGTTGACCATGGTAAAACAACCCTCACTGCCGCAATCACAACTCTCAGCGCTTTGATGGGTAAAGCACAGGCTATGAGATATGATGAAATCGATAAAGCCCCAGAAGAGAAGGCAAGAGGAATCACAATCAACACTGCACACGTTGAATATGAAACTGACAAACGTCACTATGCACACGTTGACTGTCCAGGACACGCTGACTATGTTAAAAACATGATCACAGGTGCTGCTCAAATGGACGGAGCAATCCTCGTTGTTGCTGCAACAGACGGTCCTATGCCTCAAACAAGAGAACACATCCTTCTTGCAAGACAGGTTGGCGTTCCTTATATCGTTGTTTTCATGAACAAAACTGATCAAGTTGACGATCCAGAACTTTTGGAACTCGTTGAAATGGAAATCAGAGATTTGCTTACTGAATACAATTTCCCAGGAGACAAAACTCCAATCATTAAGGGTTCTGCTTTGAAGGCTTTGGAAGCAGCACAGGCTGGTAGGGCTGATGATCCTGCTTGCCAACCTATTAAAGAACTTCTTGACGCTCTTGACAACTATATCCCTGAACCAAAAAGAGATATCGACAAACCTTTCCTTATGCCTGTTGAAGACGTTTTCACAATCACAGGACGTGGAACTGTTGCAACTGGTAGAGTTGAAAGAGGTGTTGTAAAAGTTAACGATGTTGTTGAAATCGTTGGTATGGGTGCTAAGAAGCAAACTGTTGTAACCGGCGTTGAAATGTTCAGAAAACTTCTTGATGAAGGAAGAGCAGGAGACAACATTGGTGTTCTTCTTCGTGGTATTCAAAGAACAGAAATCGAAAGAGGTCAAGTTCTTTGCAAACCAAACTCAATTCACCCACACACAAAATTCACTGCTGAGGTGTATGTTTTGAAGAAAGAGGAAGGCGGTCGTCACACACCATTCTTTAATGGATACAGACCACAATTCTATTTCAGAACAACTGACGTAACCGGAACAATCGAACTTGAAAAAGGCGTTGAAATGGTTATGCCTGGCGATAACGTAAGAATGACAATCGAACTTTCAAAAGAAATCGCTATTGAACAAGGACTTCGTTTCGCTATTCGTGAAGGCGGAAGAACCGTTGGCTCTGGCGTTGTTGCTTCTATTATTGAATAATTCAAATTTAAAACAAAAAAAGATGTCTAAGAAGGCATCTTTTTTTATTTGAACTTGTTTTTTTTGATGTGTTATGTGATAAAATCTAAAAGAAATGAAAATTGGAAATATTATAGAGTAAGTGAATTTTATATATGTCTTGACAAAATGCAGTTTATGTGCTATGATTGTTGGGTTTAAGGAGAGGACTATGATTGAAGAAGATTTTTTGCGTGCAGAATTCCATTGCGGTTGGAGAGTGATTGAAAAACCAGATGGCTACACTTTTATAAATTTGAAAGGGGAAATTATGCCTCACAGATTTTGGAAAGTTTCCGATTTTGACGAAAAAACAGGTGTTGCACAAGTCCAATTTTTGAAAATTGGTAAAGGATGCGTCACTTATGACGGACGAGTTTTGCTTATGCCTTTTGATGGCGAACTTGTTGATAGACTAACCAATGATAAAAGTGTATATAAAATTCATTTGCCACACAAAAGAATAACTTATAGAATTTATAACAGTAAAACGCAAAAGTTGGAAGATGAATTTTCTGATTGGAAAATTGCTAAAACATTCAAAGATGGCAGTAGATTGGTTGGCGTTGCAAAAAATAGTTATCACTTTGTTGATAAAAATGGGAAAATAGGTATTTTTAATTACAGAGAGTGGTTGGACACTTCCGTTGGCACTTTGGTAACTATTAGTGGATTAACATGGACTTTCATTCAAGACGGGGAAGCCAACAATTTTGAAACATATTTCCTTGATCATCAAGATGAAAATGGGATGTTTTTCACAGGGAAAAAGGGCAAAGCGGTGCTTACAAAAGATGGAGAGTTTGTTCTTTGTGATTCTAAGAAAATAAAGCCACAACCTCTTGGCAGAGCTTCTGAAACAACTCACAAAAATCCAGATGTTTTGTTGCATTCCAAAAATATTACAGTTTATAAAAAGAAGCCATCTCAAAAATATTACTCTGTTGCTTTGGATGTTGAAGGACATATATATTCTTTGGAAGAACTTGGCGAGGACTTAAAAGTTTCAGGGGCTTACAAAAACAATGAAACAAAACAAGTTTATCTTTACGGGCGACATAATGGCGAAGAGATGACTTGGTGGAATTTGGATGAAAATGGCAATGTTGATAAATTGAGTGATGTTTGCGAATATGGCTACGACAAACATGGCTCAATAGTAAGCAAGGGAAAAACTGTGATTTTTAAAGCAAGAGATATAGAAAATCAAAGTGCAAAATCTTTATAAAAAACAAAAAATGGCAAAAATTTTGCCATTTTTTTGTTAAAAACTGCTTTTTTTGTGTATTTTTTTAAATTGTTTGGCATTTTGTCCTAAACAAAATAATTATTGTTTTTTATTTCATATCTTTTAAGAATGCTTTATAGAAAAGATATGCATGATATATGTCAAGTTTTGAGGCAACTTCAAATGGGGCATGCATTGAAAGAAGTGGAATTCCTGCATCAATAACGTTCATGCCATATTCCGCCAAAATGTAGGCGATTGTTCCGCCGCCACCTTGATCAACCTTTCCCATTTCGGTGAATTGGAAGAATATTTTGTTGTCCTCCAAAATTTTTCTAAGCTTTGCAATATATTCAGGGGCAGCATCGTTTGCACCACTTTTTCCGCGATGGCCTGTGTATTTATTAAAGGAAATTCCGCATGCAAGAAATGCATCCGTTTGAATGTTGTAGGCGGCAGCCCAAGATGGGTCATAGCCAGCAGTGACATCACTTGAAATCATGTTTGAATTTGTGAGAGTTCTCTTTAATGAAAGTTCGTTGTTGTATTGCCCAGCCAAATTCATAACCTCAGCCACAACATTTTCAAAAAATCTGCTCTTCATGCCTGTTGCACCATTGCTGCCAATTTCTTCTTTGTCCACAAGAAGGCAAACTGCTGTGCGTTTTGGTTTTTCGCATTCCAAAATTGCTTGAAGGGATGTGTAGGCGCAAGAACGGTCGTCATGGCCATAGCCAACAACCATAGAGCGGTCCAAGCCCAAATCTCTTGCTCTGCCAGCAGGAACAATTTCAAGTTCGGCACTGATTAAATCGTCTTCCTCAATGTTATATGATGTTTTCAAAATTTTGCGAAGATTTTCAATCACAACCTCATTTTCTTTATCCTTCTTAAAGGACATATTCCCAACAACAATATCAAGTTGCTCGCCGCTAACTTCTTCTTTACCAGCCTCTTTTTTAAGGTGAGGGAGAAGGTCGGAAATATAGAACACTGGGTCACTATCCTTTTCGCCAATGTTCACATTGATGACTGTTCCGTTTTTCTTAACCACAACTCCATGCATTGCAAGAGGAAGGGTTATCCATTGATAATACTTGATTCCGCCATAATAGTGCGTGTCCATGAGGCAGAAACCATTTTTTTCATAGAGTGGGTTTTGTTTAAGGTCAAGTCTTGGGCTGTCGATATGTGCGCCAAGAATGTTTAAACCTGCTTCAAATTTGTCTGTTCCAAGCACAAACAAAGCAACAGACTTATCTCTGTTCACAGCGTAAACTTTGTCGCCTGCTTTTAATTTTGTTTTGTTTTTTATGGCTGTGTCCAAATTTACGAAACCGTGTTTTTCGGCCTCAGCACAACAGAAGGCGGCGCACTCTCTTTCTGTTTTGTTTTCAGAAAGAAATTTGATATAGCCCTCATTGAACTTGAAAACCACTTTTTGTTGGTTCTCATTGCATAAACACCATTTGTTATTAACTTTTGTTGCTTTTTCAAAATTGTTTTCAATTTTATTTGTTTTTGTCGCCATTTTGCTCTCCTTTTCTTATTTATTTTAGTTTACATTTGTATTTTATCAATTTTATTTTTTGCTGTCAAATATATTTTATTTATTTTGAAATTTATTTTTTTTGTGTTATTATAATCAAAAGAAGGTGAGAATTTATGGGGCTTATGGATTATATTTACAGATTTTTTGGCTTTGAAGGTGACGATGTGAAAGTGGTGAAGAAAAAACCAACTCCTCGCGCCACTTACAACCTTAAAGTTTCTCAAAAATTGCCTGACGAAATTGACGGGGTGAGAGTTTACTATCCTCAAACGCTTGTTGAAGCAAAGGAAAAGGCGGAACTGCTGAGAAAAAACACTCCATTTTTTATCGATTTTCGAGGTTGTTCTTCAAATGATAAAGCAAGTGCTTTGGACTATTTTGAGGGCGTGATTGACGTTCTTGGGGCAAAAATGGAACTTGTTGAAAAGAATTTGTATATTTTTTTGCCTAAAAATATGGATGTTGAAAAGGAATAATTTGTGAAAAAACAATTTTGGATTAAATTTTCAGTTATGTGCGCAATAATTGTGGCAATTTTGGTGCTGGATTTGGTTACCAAATATGTTTTTGACGTCACTTTGGCGGACGGAAAAAATGTGACGGTTATTCCTTACTTGTTCAATTTTCAACTTGTTCACAACTATGGTGCGGCATGGGGCATTCTGGCGGGCAGGCAGGTGTTTTTGTTGCTGCTTTCTGTGGTGTTTTTGACAATGTTTATTGTGTATTATGTTAAAGAAAAAAACAAAACTTGGCTTTTGAACATCACCTATGGTTTTCTTATTTCTGGGTGCGTTGGAAATTTGTATGACAGGCTCGTTTTTGGCTATGTCCGCGACTTTATTCAGTTTGATTTTTGGAAAAGTTTTCCAATTTTCAATTTTGCAGATTGCGCACTTGTGATTGGCGTGGTGCTTTTTGTTGTTTATCTTATTGTTTACTTTGTTAAAAGCAAAAAAGTTGAAGGAAAAAAGAATGACAAAAAGTAGGTTTGTTGTTTCAAATGAGGACTCAAAAAAGAGGCTGGATGTTTTTTTGCAGGAAAAACTGACATCTTTCACGCGGTCACATATAAAAAAACTTATTGAAGAAAAACATGTTTTTTTGAATGGCTTAACAGGTTTGAAGGCTGGCACATCTTTGAAGGCGGGCGATGTGGTTGAGGTTGAGGAAATTTTGCCAGAAAAAATTTCCACTGAGGCGGAAAATATCCCTTTGGACATTGTTTATCAAGATGAAGATGTGGTTGTTATAAACAAGCCGCAAGGGCTTGTGGTGCATCCATGCAGTTCAACGAAAAGTGGCACACTTGTGAATGGACTTCTTTTTGCCGTGAAAGATTTGAGCGGAATAAATGGCAAATTGCGTCCCGGCATTGTTCACAGATTGGACAAGGACACAAGCGGGCTTTTGGTGGTTGCAAAAAATGATTTTGCACACACGTCTTTGGCGGAACAAATTAAGGAAAAAAGCGCAAAACGCACATATTTGGCACTTTTGGATGGAAATTTGAAGGAAAATGAGGGCAGAATTGAAACTTTTTTGAAACGCGACCCAAAAGATAGAAAAAAAATCAGTGTTCAGGAAAGTGGGCGATTGGCAGTGACGGATTATAAAGTTTTGCAGCGATTTGAAAAGAATTGTCTTGTTGAATTCAACTTGCAAACAGGACGAACGCATCAAATAAGGGTTCACGCAAAACACTTGGGGCATCCTGTTGTGGGGGATAAACTTTATGGCAAAGAGGTTAAGGGGCTTAATGGGCAACTTTTGCATGCTTTTCGCCTCACTTTCACGCATCCTAGAACGGGAAAACTTATGACTTTTGAGGCGAAATTGCCGGATTATTTTGAAAATTACATGAAAAAACTGAAAAAAGTTGAGGAATGGTTGTGATTTATTTTGTTAGACATGGAGAAACGGAAGGAAATCTCAAAAAGATTTATATTGGTAAGTTAGATTTTCCGCTAAACGAAAATGGATTTGAGCAAGCAAGAAAAACTGCCGAAAAATTGAAAGACAAACAAATTGACATGATTTTTTGTTCTCCGGCGCAACGTGCTAAACAAACAATGGGCGAGATTGCAAAATTTCACCATAATGCAGAAATTGTTTTTGATGACAGATTGCTTGAACGTGGAGATGGAGAATTGGATGGGCAGCCACTTAGTGACGAATATGAAGAATTGCGCTGGGACTGGAATGTTGATTTAAACCCAAAATTGGGTGAGCCAATTAAAGAAGCATATAAAAGGGTATCCAATTTTTATGACGAAATTTTGGCAAAATATAAGAATAAAAACATATTGATTGTTTCACATTGTGGAATAGGAAAATTGTCTTTTTGCTATTTTTATGGCTTTCCTAAGAATGGAAATTTTAATGAATATTTGGTTTCAAATTCGGAAATTGCTGTTTTTGACCAAAAAAATTGAAATTTGTTCTTGATTTTTGCGATTTTTATGTTATAATATTTTTATATGGCTGTTGAAAAGGCTAATGGCAAAAGTTGATTGCAGAGAGTTTGCGGTTGGTGAAAGCAAATGAAAACGATTGCCAGTTCCACCTTGTAGGCTCTGGCGAAAGTCGGGTTGCACTGCACAACAAAAGAATGCAGATAAATGAGTGGGGCTTTGCCCAATTAGAGTGGCACCGTGGATTTGTAATTCACCTCTAAAAGAAATCTTTTGGAGGTTTTTTTATGAAAATTTATCTTCTTTACATTGCATTTTTAAAAGTGTCCCGCAAGGGATAAGCGTTTTTCATTCAAAAGATTATGGAAAAATAAAAAAAACAATAAAAAAGGGCTACGAGCCAAAAAAGGAGATAACAATTATGTTTGATATAAAAGATATTAAAAATAGAAAAGAATATTATGAAAAGTGTTTTGCCAAGCGCGGATATGAGGTTGATTTGAAGGAAATGCTTGCGCTGTATGACAAGGCAATTTTGCTGAAACAAGAAGAAGAAAAACTTCTTGCTTTGAAAAATAAAGGCGCAAAAGAATTTGAAATTGCAAAGAAAAAGGGTGAAAATGTTGCAAATTTGCAAGAAAAATTGCGAGAAAACACAAAAAAAGCCAATGAATATGCTGAAAAATACAATCAAACAATGGAAAAGTTTAATAAAATTTATTTTGCCTTGCCAAACATTGTGACGGAAAACACGCCAGCAGGTGGAAAGGAAAACAACAAGGTTTTGCGTGAATTTAAAGAAAAGCCAAAATTTGATTTTAAGCCAAAAACACATATTGAAATCTGCAAGGACTTGGGACTTATTGACTATGAGCGCGCAATCAAAATTGCTGGCGAAGGAAATTGGATATACACAGGGCTTGGTGCAAGACTTGAATGGGCAATTTTGAATTTTTGCATAAATGAACATCTTGCAGACGGGTTTGAGTTTAAACTTCTGCCGCACATTTTGAAATATGATTGCGGTTTTGGGGCAGGACAATTTCCTAAGTTTGCAAATGAGGATTATTTTATTGACAAAAGATTTTTGCCAAACAACTTTCTTCTTCCAACAGCGGAAACTGCACTTGTCAATTTGCACAGAGGCGAAGTTTTGAAGGAGGAGGAGTTGCCAAAGAAATATTTTGCCTACACGCCATGTTTTCGCATCGAGGCGGGCAGCAATAGGCCAGAGGAAAAAGGCATGATACGGGGGCATCAATTCAACAAAGTGGAAATGGTGGAATATGTTTTGCCAGAGGATAACGAACGCGCTTGGAATGAACTTTTGGGCAAAGCGGAACGAATTGTGCAAAAACTTGGGCTGCACTATCGTCTTGTGCAACTTGCGGGAGGTGACTATGCACACGGAATGGCACAAACTTGGGATATTGAAATTTACATTCCAAGTATGAACAGATACACAGAAGTGAGCAGCATAAGCACAGCGTTTGACTATCAATCACGACGAACAAACACGCGGGTTCTAAGAAAAAACGGCAAAAAGGAATATGTTTACACGCTTAATGCCAGCGGAATTGCCACAAGCCGAATATTTCCTGCAATTTTGGAGCAATATCAAAACGCAGATGGCACAGTGACCGTTCCTGATGTTCTTGTGCCATATCTTGGCTGCAAAGTGTTGAAATAATTTGCAAATTTGTTGGTTTTTGTTGACAAATTTTGCGTTTTTGCTTGACAAAGCGAGGCTTTTTTGTTATTATATCCGAGTATCCGCTTGTGTCGGGCTTATTTTGTTGGGCTTTTGCTGGCAAAATATACAAAATGACAGGCTCTGCCTAGACGACAGCGAGTTTGGTTAGAGGAGGTTAAAAATTATGTTTGCAGTTGTTCAAACAGGTGGAAAACAGTATAATGTCACATTGAATGATGTTTTGAAAGTTGAAAAACTTGAAAATGCTGTTGGAGACAAAGTTAAACTTGATGTTTTGCTTGTTTCAGACGGTGACAAAACTGTTGCAGGAACACCTACTGTTAAAAATGCAGAAGTTTTGGCAGAAATTCTTGCTCATGGCAAAGGCGATAAAGTTGTTGTTTACAAATATAAGCCAAAGAAAAATGAACGCAAGAAACAAGGCCACAGACAACCTTGGACAGAAATTAAAATTGTTTCTATAAAGATGTAGTATGATTAAGATTTATATTTTCAAAGATGACAAATTCATAAATGGTTTTCAAGTGAAAGGGCACAGCGGTTTTGCCGAAAGTGGCAAAGATATTGTGTGCAGTGCAGTGTCGGCTGTCACCCAAATGGCAGTTAAGGGCGTGGAAGAGGCGAAACTTAAAAACGAACTGACTGTTGATGATGGCTACTTGCAACTTCTGCTTGACGAAAACAACACAAATGCACAAGTGCTTTTGGTTGCACTCGAAAAATCGCTTGAAGATATACAAAATCAATATCCTAAATTTGTTAAAATGGAGGTTAAAAAAAGATGTTTATAAATTTACAACTTTTTGCTCATAAAAAGGGTGGCGGAAGCACCAAAAACGGCAGAGACTCTCAAAGTAAGCGTCTTGGCGTTAAGGCTTATGCTGGCGAATTTGTAACCGCAGGCTCAATTATAATCAGACAACGCGGCACAAAGGTTTACCCTGGCACAAATGTTGCACTTGGAAAAGATTACACACTTTTTGCTCTTAAAGACGGAAATGTGCTTTTTGAAACCCATGACGGGAGAAATGTTGTTTCTGTTGTTGAAGAGAAAAAGAAAGCAGTAAAAAAGGCACAATAAAGATGCCTTTTTTTGTTTTGGGTGCAAGGGGAGCAAATGGAATACAAAATAGCGGAAAACAAGATTTCAATTTTTGGCAAAGACGACTTCAATCCAACCCATATTTTGGAGTGTGGACAGATTTTTTCATATAAAAATTGTGGGGAGTTCTATGAGGTTTTTTCAAAAGACAAGCACGCCAAAATTTTTGAAACTGAAAAAGGTTTTGAAATTTTAACCGATGATGTGAGATATTTCGAAAACTTTTTCGATTTGAAAACCGATTATGGCCTGGTTAAGAAAAAACTTTCTAAGTTTCAAATTATGCAAAAGCCAATTAAGTTTGGCTATGGAATTAGAATTTTGAAAAACGACCTTTTTGAAGTGCTTATTTCTTTTATTGTTTCAGCAAACAACAACATAAAAAGAATACAACTCATTTTGGGACGTTTGCGAGAAAAGTTGGGCGAGAAAAAGGGAGATTATTTCGCTTTTCCAACCAGAGAAAAGTTGCTGTCGGTTGACGAAAAGTTTTTCGCTGAAATTGGGGCTGGATATAGGGCAAAATATTTATATAATGTGGTTAGGCAAGTGGATGCGGACACGCTCCAAGCATGGCAAACCTTGCCAACAGAGCAGTTGAGAAATAAACTTATCACTCTTTCTGGTGTTGGGCCAAAAGTGGCGGATTGCGTTTTGCTCTTCGGTTTTGGAAGAGGTGATGTTTTCCCTGTGGACACTTGGATTGAAAAAATGTATAACAAATTTTATCAGCCAGAACAAAATCGCGAAAAAATTAGAAGAAACTTAACTGATGAATTTGGTTTGTATTCGGGATACGCACAACAATATTTGTTTTATTATATGCGTGTGCGCGGGGACAACTAGAATTTTAAACGCGGACTGCACGCCTGCTGTCATTTTGACGCAAAGCGGAAGAATCTCAGGCGTGCTTGACCGCTAAAATTCGTTTTCCCCGCGGGCCCCTTTTCGCACCTTGCAAAATCACTCTGTGCATTTTGCTGCGGTATAAGTGAATTTCCAATTTTGTATGCCGGGCAAAGCCCTACGCAAAACAAAA
>CANRMV010000019.1 GCA_947631875.1 uncultured Clostridia bacterium | reverse complement strand
AAACGGGGAGGGATATGTTTTTAGCGGCGCAAATTGTTAGTATAATAACAATAATCACAACAATAATTGGTTTGTGTTGCAAGAACAAATATAATGTCATGCTGTTTATGACATTATCAAATATTTCTATGCTTGTTACATATCTTTTGCTTGGAAGATATTTAGGGTGTTTGCTTGTGGGCGGTGCAACATTAAGAACATTTATTTATTTTGCCTACGCAAAATTCAACAAAAGGCCACAACTTATTTTTGTGATTTTCTTTGAGATATATTTTGTTTTGCTTTCTTTGTTTTTGTGGAAGGATTTTAAGGATTTGTTTATGCTTGCAAATTTGTGTCTTTTAACTTACACAACTTGGCAAAACAACATGGCCGTTTTTAGAATTGGTTACATTTTTTCAAGCGTGTTTTTGATAACTTATGACATTGGCGTGGGAGCATATGTTGGATGTGTCAGCGAAGTCATAATGCTTGCGGTTTCGGCTTGGACTTTGATTAAATTCGATTATCTGAACAAGATAAATGACTTGGTGGAGCATTTTTATTCCACAATAGCCCCAACATATGAAATGCAAATCAAGAAAAACGGAAATGTGGAATATTTTATTTCCTCCAACATAAACGATGAATACAACAACTTTTGTTATTTGAAAAGTCCAGAGGATTTTGAGCAAAATGTCCAAGAAATAAAAAATGAATTTGAACTTGCGGGAAGAAAACCAGTAGTGTATTTCCAATCTGTTGAGAATAACAACATCAATGAAATTATGGCATTTTCCAAAAGTCACAAACTGTTGTTTCACGATTGCTGGATGAAATTAAAAACAGGCTATCAAAGCAAAACAAAAAAATGTTTGCTTGAAAATGTGATTTTTCGTCCAGCAAACGAAGATGATGCCCAAGACCTATTGTATGTGTTCAGAGCAGGCTTTGTGGATTGTTCTGAAAACGAAGTTTACAAATATTCAAAAGACTATTATGACAAATACAAAAAGGTGTTTGAGGAACGGACATTAAAAAAATACAATATCTATCCTTATCTTGCCTATTTGGAAAATCAACCTATTTCTGTTTTGTTTGTTTATGTCAATGGAACAAATGCTTACATTTGTCAAATCACAACTCTTGAAAAATACAGAAGAAAGGGCGTGGCGTCAAGTTTGATAAGATATAGCATTCAAGAACAAAGAAAACACGGGATAGAAAATTTTTATTTGGTCACAGAAAAATACACCTTTCTTGAAACCTTTTACATGAAAAATAACTTTGAGGAAGTGTCACAAGGTTTTTGTTTTGACATAAAGAAAAAGCCTCAAAGAAAGGCAAAATCGCAAATTTTGTGAGATTAAAAGGATTTTGCGTGCTGGAAACTTTGCAAGTTCAAAATTTTGCGTTCGTGGAATTAAATCCGTTTTTTTGCTGGCGGATTTGTGCATATGGTTTTTTTGGTTAGATGGTTAAAAAAAACAGTTGAAAAACAACTGTTTTTATATCATTTACATTCCACCTCTGCCATCGGATGCTTTGCCTTTTTCTGTTTGTGCAAGAATTGTTACTATTGCTGGGGTTTTGGCCATTTCTTTTGCAGTTTTGTCAAATTGGTTTTTCGCAGTTACATCAGCACCTTTTTGAACAAGAAAGTTGACGAGGTCAAGGTTGCCAGAGCGGGCAGCATACATTAAAGCCGAAGAGCCCCACTCATCTTGAAGGTTTATATTTGCGCCATTTTGAATGAGAAGTTTTGCAACATCCAAATGCCCAAAACGTGCAGCCATTATCAAAGCGGTTGAGCCGTCATTTGCCTGTGCGTTTACATCCATTCCTTTTGCAAGGATTCTCTCCACAATATCAATTTCTCCAAGTAAGGAAGAATACATCAAACTTGTGTAACCTTTGCGGTTTTTTGCTGTGGCATCTGCTCCGTTGTCAAGAAGTAAACGGGCGCAATCCGCATTTCTGTCCAGCAAGGCAAACAACAAGGCAGTGTTTTCAGAGCCAGACCAATATTCTTTTGCATTGACGTTTGCTCCACTTTTAATAAGCAATTCTGCAACCTCTGTATGACCATTCTTCGCAGCCAGCATCAAAGCCGTTTGATCCATATTGTCTCTTGTGTTAGGGTTGTGTCCAGACATCAAAAGTTGGCGAATTTTTGCAAGGTTTGGCTCAGATGCAACGATTTCTTTTATCAGTTCCCAATCAATATCTCTAATCATAATTTTTCCTCCGCTTTTAAAATTTCAATGACATTATATCACCGCAAATCTTCGTTGTCAATAGTGAATTTTTCAAAAGTTCTGAAAAACAACAAGTTCAACACATATTCCGTTTTTGTTGAAAGATTTTAAATTGTTTGACTTAAAAAATTGTTTTTGCTACAATGACCTAAGGAGATTGAAATGAAAAATCCGAAATTTGTTATAGTTTCTCCAAGACAAACAGGAGGCGGCCCTATTGTTTTGCATGCATTATGTAAAAATCTTGCTGAGTTGGGATATGATGCCAAGATACTTTATTATGCTCCGCTGAAACGCAGAGAGTCAAACAAATTTTTTATCTTTGATTGGTTAAAATTCACAATTCAAGATATGTTTAGTTGCATGGTTAGACTTTTCAAAGTGTTTTTTAAAAACAGTAAATTTGGAAGTTGGTACATAAATCCTCCAATAAAAAAATGTAAGAGAAAATTTTGGCCTGTGGTTGATGACAAAACAATAGTGGTGTATCCAGAAATAATTTATGGAAATCCATTAAAAGCAAAAAATGTTGTTAGATATTTATTATATCATTACCGTTTTAAAGATGTTCCGGGTTCTTATCAAAAAAGCGACATCTTTATCACTTATCGAGAAGTTTATAATGATGAAGAACTAAATCCAGAAAAAAACATTGTTAATATTAATTACTTTAATTTAGATTTGTATAAACAAACCAATTTTGGAGAGAGACAAGGAACTTGCTATATAATAAGAAAAGGTGGAGCAAGAAAAGATTTGCCGCAAAAATTTGATGGTGATATTATAGACAGTTATACAGACGAGAAAATTGTAAAAACTTTCAACAAATGCAAATATTGTGTAAGTTATGACACACAAACAGCATATTCTTGGATTGCGGCAATGTGCGGTTGTATTTCTGTTGTTGTTCCTGAAAAGGGCAAAACCAGAGCAGATTATTGCAAAGATGAAGAAATTTATGGGGTGGCTTATGGCTTTTCAGAATCAGAAATAGACTATGCAATCAAAACTCAGCATTTGGCACATGAGAGATGTGAGAAATTAAACACACAAGCAAAAGAAGAAACTAAAAAGTTTGTTGAGTTATGCAAACAAAAATTTGAGTGAGGGAAAACACAACTGAACAGACCGAATCAATGGGTCTGCCGAAAAACTTTACAAGGATTGGGGTTTAAAATTATGAAAAAGAATTTAAAAAAATTGCATTCTAATAAAGAATTAAACGAAACAGAAACAAAAAAAATTATGGTCACGCAGTCTTCACTGCCACCACTTGAAGAATATGTGGAGGAAATAAAGGACATTTGGGAGTCTAAGTGGCTCACAAACATGGGCTGCAAGCATAAAGAATTGCAAGAAAAACTTGTGGATTATTTGGGAGTTGAAAAAATTGATTTATTAACAAACGGACACATGGCGCTTGAACTCTCCTTGCAAGCACTAAATTTGTCAAGGGGGGGGGAGGTGATAACAACCCCATTTACTTTTGCTTCAACCACACATGCCATAGTGAGAAACGGGCTTAAACCGGTTTTCTGTGACATTAATCCAGATGATTTCACAATGGACACAAGCAAGATTGAGAGGCTTATAACACCAAAAACCTGTGCAATTATGCCAGTGCATGTGGAAATATTTGCGATGTTGAAAAAATTGATGAGATTGCCAAAAAGCACAATCTTAAAGTTGTATATGACGCAGCACACACGTTTGGGGTTAAATACAAAGGTGTGGGCATAGGAAATTTTGGCGATGTTTCTTGTTTTAGTTTTCATGCCACAAAGGTTTTCAACACAATCGAAGGTGGGGCGGTTTGTTTTAAGAATGAGCAGTTTGGAAAAGAAATTTACAAATTAAAAAATTTTGGAATAAAAAATCAAGAAGTGGTTGACGGAGTTGGCGCAAACGCCAAAATGAACGAATTTTGCGCCGCAATGGGAATTTGCAATTTAAGACACATAGAGGACGAAATTGCAAAGCGAAAAAAGGTTGTGGAAAGATACAGAAAAAATTTGATGCCATTGACAAAAAACAATGGCATTATGTTGAATCCAATACAAAAAGATGTGCAACAAAATTACGCATATTTTCCTGTTGTGTTTAATGAGGAAATTTTGGGATACACCAGAAACGACGTGAAAAACGCACTTGAAGAACATGGTGTGTTTTCAAGAAAATATTTTTATCCTATCACAAATGCTTTTGAATGTTATGAGGGGCAGTTTGACCCAAATGAAACACCTGTTGCATTAAGAACAAGCAAAAGAGTGTTAACTTTGCCACTGTATGCAGATTTGGAACTTGACGATGTTGACAGAATTTGCAACATAATCAAAAATCTAAAATAGCAAAAACTTACAGTTTTTTGAAATAGTCAGGATGTAATTCCTCAAAAGAGCCCATCTTGCCTCTTTTTGCATCTTTAATGCCTAAATTTATAATTTTCCACACTTTGATGTGTTGTTTTTCTGTTATGCTTCTGCAAAATTTTCCCCAGAAATTCATAATTGGGGATTTAAAAAAATCTCGGCATTCTTTATTTTGGTTCTTTCGAAGATAGACATAATTTCGAAACATATAATAGTGCCTAACGGGCGGGTAACTTCTAAATGGAATTTTAAAGAAAAGAAATTTGAAGTAATCAGTTTTTCCGAGAGTGTGTTGCAAGCAAATGTTTGGGAAAAGCACAATTTTAAAGCCTTCTCCCTTTGCTTTGAATTTTGCACATAAATCGTAATCAACCCAATCAATAAAAAGTTTTTCGTCATATCCTTCTGTTTGAAAATACTTTGTTAAATTTGTGATTGTGCCGGACGTAATATGGGCGTTTATGAGCAAAGTTTTGGATTTATCAACATTGTCAACATATTGCTTTATCGCGTTTCCTGTGTAATTTATGCAAAATTGTGCTACATCTGATGTGTCATTATTTTTAATATAATTTTCAATGTAGCAAAAATCTTCCGTTGGATATTTGCTGTCTTGATCCATAGATAAAAGATAGTTGAAGCCGTCTTTATATGCAAGTTCACTTGCCACTTTCAGCGCCTTAGCAATGCCTTTGTTTCCGTTTAGTGAAACATATTTCACTTTTTTCACTTTTTTAATTTTGTCCAAGAAATCAATTTGCAAAGCGGAATTGTCAAGCACATACAGTTTTTCCACAAGCGGCAAATATGTTTGAATGTTGTCAAGAACGGAAACATTGGGATTGTATAACACAACACATGCTGCAAGTTTCATTTTTTCTCCTTTTTTATTTTAATGAAATTTTAACTGAGTTTTAAATGCCGTTTGGATGATTTTCTTCAAAAGAGCCAAGTTTGCCCTCTTTCGCATCTTTTCGCCCCAATTTTATCATTTTATAATTTTTTATTGGATGATTTTGTGTTAATATTCTAACCCATTTCACACAAGGATTTATTCCCGCCTTGCCTTTAAAAAATTTCAAATATTCCTCTGGTCTGTTGTTTAAAAGCCAATAATAATTTCTGAACATGTAATATTGCCTTATTGGTGGCCAAATGTGTGTTTTTATCTTAAAAAAGAGAAAATTAAAAGTTTGAACGCTTCCCAAGTTGTGGTCCAGCCAAATATTGGGGAACAATACAACATCAAATCCTTTTGCCTGAAATTTACAAGATATATCAAAATCCACAAAATCTATGAAAAGTTTGTCGTCATAGCCTTCTGTTTGCTGATAATTTTTCAAATTGGTTATTGCGCCAGAGGTGATTGTGGATTCAACTTTTATTCCCGTTGCCTTTTCGCCATCTTTTGTTGGCTTTATCGGATTGCCCGCATAATTGATGCAAACTTGTGCCACATTGGACATATCATTATTTTTTATGTAATCTTCCAAATAATGAAAGTCTTCTGTTGGAAATTTGCTGTCCTGATCCATAGTGAGAAGAAAGTCAAATTTATCTTTGATTGCCAACTCACTTGCCTTTTTTAAAGCCAAAGCAATGCCTTTATTTCCTTCAAATGAAACATATTCAACTTTTTTCAATTTTTTAAGCTCTTCGGCATATTCATGTGGCTTGGTTGAATTGTCAATAACATACAATTTTTTTAAAAATGGCAAATAAGATTGCACATTTTCCAAAATGGCTTCCGTCGGATTATATAAAACCACACATCCAGCGATGTTCATACAAAAACCTCCAAAAAAATAATAATAAAAAGCCTTTTTTAAGTCAAGCATTTTAAAGTTTTTTTTACAAACTACTTTACTTTTTCTTTATTTTATGTTACATTTAAAGCAAGGAGAGATTTATGAAAGGCATTATTCTTGCAGGAGGCGCTGGCACAAGGCTGTATCCTGCCACATTGGCATGTTCAAAACAAATGCTTCCAATTTATGATAAGCCAATGATTTATTATCCCTTGTCTGTTTTGATGCTTGCCGGAATAAGGGACATTTTGATTATAAGCACACCAAGAGATATAACCGGCTTTGAAGAGCTTTTCAAAGATGGACATCAGTTGGGGCTAAATTTGCAATATGTTGTTCAACAAAAACCTAGGGGGCTTGCAGACGCTTTCATTTTGGGCAAAGAATTTATTGGAAACGATAATGTTTGCCTGATTTTGGGGGACAACATTTTTTATGGCCATGACTTAACAAAAATGGTTCAAGCAAGCGCACAACTTAAAACGGGAGCCGAGTTATATGGATTTATGGTTCCAAACCCAAAGAGTTTTGGGGTTGCTGTTTTGGATCCAAATGATCCAAACAAACTTATTGCCATTGAAGAAAAACCAGAAGTTCCAAAATCCAATTTGGCGGTTACGGGATTGTATTTCTATGACAATGATGTTGTTAAAATTGCTGAAAATGTTAAACCTTCTGCAAGGGGTGAAATTGAGATCACGTCAATAAACAATGAATATATCAGAAGAGGTAAAGCAAAAATAAACAACTTGGGAAGAGGTTTTGCTTGGCTTGACACAGGAACACATAAAAACATGCTTGATGCTTCGCACTTTATTGAAATGGTGCAAACAAGAACGGGCTGTTATGTGGCTTGCCTTGAAGAAATTGCTTATCGAA
This sequence comes from uncultured Clostridia bacterium, assembly GCA_947631875.1. Taxonomy (GTDB): domain Bacteria; phylum Bacillota; class Clostridia; order Christensenellales; family UBA1242; genus Caccovivens. The sequence goes on along the minus strand of CANRMV010000019.1, from coordinate 5,502 downwards.
AGGGATACATAAACGGCACGCAACTGTTGGAGGCGGCAGAAAAACAAAAGAGCACAGATTATGGCAAATATTTGAGGAGAATTTATGAAGAAAACAAAAATCTTGATTTTGGGAAGCAAGGGACAACTAGGTCAAGAAATGCTTGAACTTCTTTCCACAAAAAAAGCCGATTTGGGCAAGATAGATTTGGAGAATTATGAATTTTGTGCATGCGATGTTGATGAGGTTGATATTTGCAATTATCAACAACTGTATGATAAAGTTAAAGAGGGCTTTGATTATTTAATAAATTGTAGTGCCTACACGGCAGTTGACAAAGCGGAGGATGATTATCTTAATTGTTATTTGGTGAACACAGTTGGCGTTTCCAATCTTGCAAGAGTATGCAAGGAATTCAACACAACTTTGATACACTTTTCCACTGATTATGTGTTTGACGGAAAAGCAAATGTTCCTTACAAAGAATTTGACATTCCAAACCCTGTCACTGTTTATGGCAAAACAAAATTTGCGGGCGAACAGTTGATTTGCTCAATCTGTCCAAAACATTTCATCATAAGGACATCTTGGCTGTATGGCAAACATGGAAAAAACTTTGTTTACACGATGTTAAACTTGGCAAAAACACATGATGAATTGAGGGTAGTGAATGACCAAAGAGGAACGCCGACAAACGCAAACGATTTGGCATACACAACTTTGAAACTTATGCAAACACAAGTTTATGGAACTTATCATTGCACGGGCGAAGGGGAATGCACTTGGTTTGAATTCACGCAAGAAATTATGAGGTTGTGTAAAAAGGACATCATGATCACACCGGTGACAAGCGAAGAGTTTAAGTCGCGTGCCGAAAGGCCAAAATATTCGGTTTTAGAAAATTTGGGGCTTAAAAGTTTGGGGCTAAACTACATGAGACCTTGGCAAGAGGCGCTGAAAACTTTTATTTCACAAATTCAATAAAAATATTTTAACAAAAAAGAGAGGATAAAATTATGAAAACTTATTTAGTAACAGGCGGATGCGGATTTATTGGTTCAAATTTTATACATTATATGTTCAAGAACCATCCAGACATAAGGATTATCAATGTTGACAACTTAACCTATGCTGGAAATCCTGAAAATTTGAAAAAGTTTAAGGATGAACCAAGATATAAATTTGTGAAAGCCGACATATGTGATGAAAAAGGAATTGCCGAGATATTCCAAAAATATGATGTGGACTATGTTGTGCATTTTGCCGCAGAAAGCCATGTTGACCGCAGCATTTCCGGCCCAGTGATTTTCACAAGAACAAATGTTCTTGGAACTGCAACATTGTTGCATGTTGCCAAACAGGCTTGGGAAGGCAAGGAAGGAAAAAAATATTTGCAAGTTTCAACCGATGAGGTTTATGGCGCATTGACCAACGACCCAACAACTTTCTTCACAGAAAAAACAAGGTTAGACCCACACAGCCCATATTCTTCAAGCAAGGCTGGCGCTGATTTGTTGGTTAAAGCATATGTTGACACCTACAACTTCCCAGCAAACATCACAAGATGTTCAAACAATTATGGCCCATATCAATACCCTGAAAAGTTGATTCCAAAAATTTTTGATTGCTGCTGCAACTTAAAACCTATTCCTGTTTATGGTGATGGTTTTCAGGTGAGAGATTGGCTTTATGTTGACGACCATTGCAAAGCAATAGATATGGTTCTTCACAATGCCAAAGTTGGCGAAGTTTATAACATTGGCGGACACAATGAAAAAACCAATATGGAAATTGTTCAAGCCGTTATTAAATATGTGCATGAAAACATCAATCCAAAATGCTCAACGGATTTAATAACTCATGTAACAGATAGATTGGGGCATGATAGGCGTTATGCAATTGACCCAACCAAAATTCGCAGAGATCTTGGTTGGAGACCAGAAACTAAGTTTGAGGATGGAATAGTTAAAACGTTGGATTGGTATAAAGACAACACGCAATGGCTTGAAAATCTTTCAAATAAGGGGAAAAATAAATGATAATTAAGAATGTGGAAAAGTTTGACATTGACGGGCTAATGGTTATTGAGCCTGCCGTCTTTGATGACGACAGGGGATATTTTATGGAAACATTCAACGAAAAAGACCTTGAACAAGTTGGAATAAAAACAAAATTTGTTCAAGATAATGAAAGCAAGTCTTGCAAAAATGTTCTCAGAGGAATGCACCTTCAAACCATTCACCCACAAGCAAAACTTGTGAGAGTTGTTAAGGGTGAAGTTTATGATGTTGCGGTGGATTTAAGAAAAAACAGCCCAACTTTTGGAAAATGGGTTGGTGTGTTGCTAACAGAAAAGAATAAAAAAATGTTCTATATTCCACACGGATTTGCACACGGCTTTTGTGTCATTTCAAATGAAGCCATCTTTTCCTATAAATGTGACGATTATTGGTGCAAAGAAGGAGAGGTTGGAATAAAATGGGATGACCCAGACCTTAACATAAATTGGGGAGATTATATAGATTTGAAAAAGGTTATCTTGTCCCCAAAGGATGAGAAACATCCAAGCCTAAAAGATTTTCAAAAAAAAACGCTAAAAACGTCTGCGTCCTTTTAAGCACCTACAACGGCGAAAAGTTTTTGGAGCAACAAATTGAAAGCGTTTTGGCGCAAGAAGATGTGAATGTGAAACTTTTTGTCCGAGATGACGGAAGCACAGATGGAACAGTTGACATTTTAAAAAAATACGAACAACAAGGAAAACTCCAACTTACCGTTGGAGAAAATGTGGGTTTTAAAAAAAGTTTTTCTTGGTTAATTAAAAATGCGCCAGAAAGCGAATATTATGCTTGTTGTGACCAAGATGATTTTTGGCTGCCAAAAAAACTTATAAAGGGCGTGACGATGATGGAAGCGGACGATTTCAGTTTGCCTAAATTATATTTTTCCACAGTCATTGTGTCTGACAAAAATTTAAAAGAAATCACGCGAGACAGCCACAAGCATTATGCAAAAATTGCAAAAAATCGCTTTGCGGAAAATTTGTTGTTTAATATGGTTTATGGTTGCTCAACAATTTTCAATAATGCATTAAAGCTGGAATATGCAAAGATAAATGTGGACAACATTCTCTCTCATGATTACACATTGTCAACTTTGGCATGCGGACTTGGCAAAGTTTATTTTGATGATGAAAATCCTCAAACACTTTACAGGCAACATGGGCACAACACCATAGGCTATTACAGTGGCAACCTAAAAAATTTTATTAAATCAATGGGAAGTTTTTTTACAAGAGAAACAAAAAGCGTTCGCTACAAAGAGGCTTTAAATTTTAAAAGTTTGTGTTATTCGCGCCTTTCAGAAGAAAATCAGAAATTTATAGATTTAATGGTTTCATATAAAAGTGACAAAAAATCAAAGAAAGAGTTGAAAAAATATATAAAAAACAACATTTCCAGCAAATTTGTGAGAAATTACACATTAAACCTATTGAGATTAAATAGATTGTAGGAGGGTTTATGAATTCAAAAAAAATAGTTTGTGTTCTGTTAAGCACTTATAACGGTGAGAAATTTTTGCGAGAGCAACTGGAAAGCGTTTTTTCCCAAGAAGATGTCACAGTTAAATTGTTTGTAAGAGATGACGGTAGTTCTGACTCCACATTGGACATTTTGAAAGAATATGAAAAAGAAGGAAAACTTACTTTAACCATTGGTGAAAACATTGGTTGGGCGAAAAGTTTTTCATGGCTAATTAAAAATGCGCCAAAGGCGGATTATTATGCTTGTTGTGACCAAGACGATGTTTGGCTTCCAAAAAAACTTATAAATGGCGTGAATTGCCTTGAAGCACAAGACAATACAAAGCCACAACTTTATTTCACTTCTCTTACTGTTGTCAATCAAGATTTGAAAGTAATCACAACAAAAACTTTGACAAATTATATAGAAAAGCCAAAAAATAGATTGGCAGAGAATTTAATGATGAACATGGTGTCGGGGCTAACAACAATATTCAATAATAAATTAAAGGAATGTTTTTCAGTGCTTGCACCAGATATGGTTCATTATCATGACTACACGCTTAATGTTTTGGCAAGCGCTTTGGGGGAAGTCCATTTCAGCCGAGATTCTCAAATTCTTTATCGTCAGCACGGAAACAATGAATGCGGCTACAACAAATCAAGTTTAAAAAGCATCATGAAAGCAATCGCCAACTTTTTTAAACATGAATGTAAAAGTATGCGTTTTAGAGAAGCGTTAAATTTGAAATATTATTTTTATGACGATTTAAAAGACGAAGAAAAAAAGTTTGTTGATATGATTTGCCTATATAAATTTTATAGGCCTGTAAGAAAGCAATTAAAAAAATACATTTCAAAAACGGTTGTTTGCAAATCCACAAGGAACTACAACAAATTTTTAATTTCGTTTAAAAAATTTTAATTTTTTGATTTAGACTTAAAAATATTAAGTCTTTTTTTTAATTCTATGATATAATTTGAGTAATTGGAGTAAAAATGAAAGCAAAGAAAATTGTAATCACAGGCGGACCATGTGCAGGAAAAACAACTTGTTTGGCCAGGCTGGATGAAGCGCTCACAAAGATGGGGTATAGAGTGGTGTTTTTAAATGAAAGCGCCACCGAACTTATCATGAACAACCTAAGTCCTCAAAATTGTGGAACCTATCATGAATTTGAAAGAAATGTTTTAAAACTTCAAATGGAGAAAGAAAAACTTTACATGCAATATTGTGAAGATTTGGCAGATGAAAAAGTTTTGTTGGTGTGTGACAGGGGCACGATGGATTGCAAGGCCTACATGGGAGAGGAAGGCTTTCAAAAATTGCTTAAAGAACTCAACACAAATGAAATTGCTTTAAGAGATGGTTATGATGCAGTTTTTCACTTGGTGACAGCAGCAAAAGGTGCGGAGGAATTTTACAGTAAAATCAACAATCAAGCAAGAATGGAAAATTTACAAGAAGCGATTGAAGCAGATGCCAAAACAATGTCTGTTTGGGTGGGGCATCCACATTTCAGGGTGATTGACAACTCAACAGATTTCAACAACAAAGTTAAAAGGTTGATAAACGAAATATGTTTGTTTTTGGGCTTACCAACGCCACTTGAAATAGAAAGAAAATTTTTGATTGAAAGACCAGATCCAAGCCTACTTGCAAGTTTAAGTAATTGCAGAAAAGTCAACATAATTCAAACCTATTTAACCGCGAAAGAAAACGAAGAAAGGCGGGTGCGCCAACGTGGAATGAACGAAAATTTCATTTTCACATTAACTCAAAAAAAGAGGATCGGTGAAATGACGCGAATTGAAACCGAAAAACGCATTTCGGAACAAGAATATTTAACTTTACTCAGCGAGGCTGAAACGAATTTACATCAAATTAAAAAAGAGCGTTATTGCTTAATGGGAAACAATAAATATTATGAAATAGATATATATCCTTTTGCAAAAAACCGTGCAATTTGCGAAATTGAACTTGGCAGCGAAAACGAAGA
>CANRMV010000018.1 GCA_947631875.1 uncultured Clostridia bacterium | reverse complement strand
TTTCAGGTGACTGTGGCGGGCAAAGAGCGTTACGCTCATAAGACGAGCAATGGGGAAGGCAAGTTCACTTGCATAGACCATGCGAAGTCGCAAAACTTTCGCAGAAAGTTTTTTCCGGCTGAGCTACGAGTGCATAAGTTGAAAATATTAAGTTGTTTCATGTGATGGTGGCAGGCAATTCCTTCCAACGCTTAAACATTATATCAAATACAAACAAAAAAGTAAATTCTTTTTTTTAAAATCTTGAAAAAATATTTTTTCATTGTTTTTTTGCTCTTTGAAAACGAGTCAAACTGCCCATTTGGGCAACAAAAAAACTTGCCCGCGTCAACATTTTTAGAAAAATTTCGACATTTTTTGTGAATTTTATTTTAAATTGCTTGACTTCCCCCCCCCATGATCGTTTATCATATAAATACCTAAAATAGTATAACTTTTAAACATTTTTACACAATAAATCAAGGAGGTAATATGGTAAGAAGAAAAAATTTAATCGTAACTTTTTGCTCACTTCTGTTTGTTGTTTTGGCATGCTGTGGAATACTTATTCTTTCAACAGGATGTGGCGAAGAGGAACCTGTAACACCTGGCGAGCCTGTCACCGTGACTTATTACATAGACGGAACAGATGTTCACACCGAAGACTATGAAACAGGACAAATCATTGGCAACAATCATTACACCCCAAACGGCACTGAGGGGTTAACTTTTGACGGGTGGTATGTTGATGCCCAGTTTAAAACACAATATGACTTTTCAAAGGTGCTGAAAGGGAACTTAAACCTTTACGGCCATTGGATATATGAAGATTTTAGAGAATGGTATATCATCGGCTGCGGACAAGGCTCTTTGAAAGGCTTGGATTGGGATAATCCTGAAAACCACTTGTCTCTCACAAGAGATGTTTCAAACTGCACTTCTGACATGAGCACCTTTGTGGCAAAAGTGGAATTGCATAATGGAGACTCATTTAAAGTCACCCATGACAATTGGCAAGACACACTTGGCAGATCAGATGTTTGGGTTGGCTGGGAAAATTTTGTTGACGAAGATCCAGACAACAACATTGTTTTGAAAGAATCCAACGGCCCTGTGTTCACAGATGGCGTGTATACTGTGAGACTTTTCACATATTTGCGCCCAAATGGCAGCGACATTAAAAATCACCTTGAAATAACCTATCTTGAAGCGTTGGAACATAAAGAAGTTCAAACTTTCACTGTCACCATCACTCCTGTTGGCTACAATGGATATTTTGAATATTATTTCGGGCACAAACTTGCAGAAATCACACAATTTAAAGTAAAAATGGGAGATACCATCTTTTGGGATTGGGATGCTTATGATGGGGCTCTTAGTGATTATATAAGAATTTCTAACGAGCTTGGTTGGTCCGTAAAATTCACAAATAAAGCAAACAATGGCGAATACTATAATGACAATTTAAACAGCCTCCGTGTTTGGAAAGATACACAATTTGAAGCAACTTTTGAAGGATGGCAAGATATTACTGTTTTTTGGTACGTTGACGGAAACCAAGAACATGATAGTGTATATCAAACAGGACAAACTCTTACGGAAGGCGAAATTTTCATACCAGACCCAACAGACCATGAAGGATATGTTTTTGATGGCTGGTATCTATCAGACGATTATAGAGAAAACTCTTATGTTGGAAAAGATTCCATTGTGGTTGAGGGGCACTATGGAGAAATGTTCCTTTACGGCCGCTGGTTGCCTGAGGAAACCACTATTTATTGGTATATTATCGAAGATAGCTATTTCCTAGGAGAACCAAATCATTCTGACACATATACAACGCTGTCCACTCTTACAGGAGATCAAATATACACACCAGATGCAGAAGAACATGAAGGAGAAGTTTTTGATGGCTGGTATACATCACCAGATTACACAGCAGAGTCTTACGTTGGAAAAGACTCCATTGTAGTTAAGCCGATGAATTATGATTACGAGATAAATCTTTACGGCAGATGGATGCTTACTATCCATTGGTATGTTGAAGGAAACCAAGAACTACAAGAGAAACATCAAACAGGACAAACCCTTACAGATGTCGAAATATACACCCCAGATCCAACAGAACACGCTGGATATGTTTTTGATGGTTGGTATCTATCAAAATATTTTGAAAAAAGCTCTTATGTTGGAAAAGACTCCATTGTTGTTGAGGGGCGGAACGGGAATATGTCTCTCTATAGCCGATGGGTGCCTGAACAAACTACTGTTACTTGGTATGTTGACGGATCAGAAGAGCGCTCCGGCTCATATAACACGTTGTCTACACTTACGGGAGAACAAATATATACCCCAGACACAGCAGGACATGATGGAATGGTTTTTGATGGCTGGTATACATCGTCAATTTTTGATGAATACACTTTTGTTGGAAAAGACTCCATTTTGGTTAAGCGCAATCCTAACTACGGATCATTACAGCTTTATGGCCGATGGATACCTGCTCAAACTACTATTCAGTGGTATGTTGACAGGTCACAAGCACACTCCGACTCATATACAACGTTGTCCACACTCACGGGAGATCAAATATACACCCCAGATACAACAGGACATGAAAGAAATTTCTTTGATGGTTGGTACACGGATCCAAATTTTGTCTCCTCCTCTTACATTGGATATGACTCCATTGTTGTTGAGTATAATCCTAACGGCGGATCATTACAGCTTTACGGCCGATGGTTACCTGCGGAAATTGAACTTGAATGGATCATCTTTGACCAATCAGAAAGCCCCAGTGGAGCTGGTGCCACTCCTTATGTCCATCCTGCACCTTTCTCCACGATAAGGGGAAGTCAAATGTACACCCCAAATCCAAAAGGGCATGAAGGAGAAGTTTTTGATGGCTGGTACGCAGGGTATGGCATCGGAAAAACCAATTATGTTGGAAAAACCTCAATTGTGGTTAGGCCGAATGGTGGTATAAACACGATGTATCTTTCCGGCCGATGGTTGCCTGCCCAAACCACTATTCATTGGTTTGTTGACGGATCAGAAGTGCACTCAGGCACATATACAACGTTATCCACACTTACAGGAAAGCAAATTTACACCTCAGATCCTGCAGGACATGAAGGATATGTTTTTTGTGGCTGGTACTCATCGGAAGACTTGGAAGACTATTATTACATTGGAAATGACTCCATTGTGGTTAGGGGCAACAACGATGATTATACAGATATGTATCTTTACGCCCGTTGGTTACCTGTGGAAACTACTGTTCATTGGTTTGTTGACGGATCAGAAGTGCACTCCGACTTACATACAACATTATTCACACTTACGGATGACGACATATACAGGCCAGATGCAGAAGGACATGAAGGATATGTTTTTGACGGCTGGTATACATCACCAGATTTCACAGCAGACTCTTACGTTGGAAAAGACTCCATTGTGATTAAGGGCAACAACGATAGTTATACAGACATGTATCTTTACGCCCGTTGGGAATGGGCGTATTGGACAGCATGAACTATTATAGGAGGAAATTATGACAAAAACGAAAAATTTGATTTTAAGCATTTGCACATTTTTGTTCGCTTGCCTTGCCGTGTTTGGAATTTGCATCCTTTCAACAGGATGTGGCGAAACGCCAAGCACCCCTCCACCACCCGACACTGTTTCCGTAAACTTTTATATTGTTGGTGGGCAAAGGTCCAATCAAACATACGCAGTGGAAAAGGCAAACACCTTGATTTACAACTATGGACAAGAACTTGGCGATGCTGTTTACACCCCTGCTGCACCAAAAAATCTTGTTTTTGATGGGTGGTATTCAGACGAAGCGTGTGAACACAAGGTTGAACTGAACACAACTCTCACAGCGGACACCAACCTTTATGGACATTGGCGCTATGACGATCAAAGAAACTGGTATGCAATCGGTGCTGGACAAGGCACTTTAAGCGAATCGAATTGGGAACATGAAAAACTCAACTTTGTTAAGGACGCTGCGAACAGCACAACCGAAATGACAGTGTTCACACTTGAATTGGATCTATACAATGGCGACCAATTTAAAGTAACACATGACGGAGCATGGGATGATGCTCTTGGCAGAGGCGATGTTTGGGTTGGCTGGGAAGATTTTGTTGACGAAGATCCAGACAAAAACATTGTATTGAAGGAAAGACACAATAATGGGGCTTATGCCGAAGGCACTTATGTTGTGAAACTCTACACCTATTGGCATCCAAATGGCAACGACATCAAAAACCACCTTGAAATCACTTTCACCGGTGCGCTTGAACACAAAGAGAAAGCAACTTACACAATCACCGTCACCCCTGTTGGTTACACCGGCACAAAATATCAATTTGAGGAAAAACAATACACCGTTCAAATTGGCGACACTTGGTCAACCGACAGCATTAAATCAGACTTCTCTCTAAATGATGAAACTCTTAAACAACTTTGGAGCGTGCAACTGTTTGAAGTTGGTGGCGAAGATCTCTTGTGGGCAGAAAATTGGTGGGACAATTACAGCGTTCGTGTGTTTGAAAACATGAACCTTGAACTCCGTTTCACAGGAAGAGAGATAGAAGTGGTTTGGACCGTTGAACATCTTGGTCATCATATGTCTGAACTGGACCATACTGATACAGTTCGCGTGGGAACAACAATCACAGAATTTCAACCAGATCCAAGCCAATATGGCGTATCATCTTATAGTGGCATCACAGATTTTAATGGTTGGTATATAGGGACAAGCGATAATCACTCCCAAGACAAATTTGATTTCAGCAAGCCTATCGAGGAAGGTGTTGTGGCCGGAAGTTTGGAATTTTACGGTTGGTGGCTGAATCCTAAGGTAACCGTCGTTTGGAATATTGACAATGGTAATGGCGCTAATGAGGATCATACTGATATGTATCGAGTATACCAACAAATTACTGAATTTCACCCAGACCCAAGCGATTATGGCCATGAAGAAGACGGATACACTTTTGATGGTTGGTACACTGACTCAGACTATCAAAAAAAATTTGATTTCAATACTTATATTAATACCCCAGTGATTACTGAGCAAGACAACACATTAAAAGTTATTCTTTACGGTCGATGGGTGCCTGCCGATTAATAAAATAAAAAAGACTGAATGTTTTCAGTCTTTTTTTCGTTTTGTTGATTTTAATTTAGGCTCATCAAAGCGGATGGATCTTCCATTTGAACAATGCCTCTAACAGTTTCGTTGTCTGCACAGTTTTCATAGGTAGTTCTTGTGGCTGTTATATCTTTTCCGCCAGCCTCTCTTATTTTTCCTAAAAATTTTACTTATTTTGCAAATATAGGCTGTTTTGGGTGAGAAGTGGATAAGAGGAAAGTTGCGCGCCATTCAAATTCTCTTTGTGCATGTCCACCCCAACAATTTGGCTGTTGTTATAGGTGGTGTAATAATAAACACCTTTATTTGTGTTGCAGCAAGAGGAATAAATTGTGTGTTCATAGCCCTTTTCCACTTTGCAACACCCCTTTTGCTGCTCAACTGAGCCCAATATGTGAAAGAATTGGCTGACACTTTCAACTTCGCTGTCGCCCGAAATTGAATTTAACTTTGTGAATGCGGCCTTAACAAATCTTGATGCGGAAGACAGGTCGCCTGGAAGTCCAATGCCGCCCATGCCGCGACTGTATGGCGAAAGAGCAAAATTGTTTGCAAATCTGTTTGTTGCCTCTTCGCGCGTGACATTAAGATAGTTGCAAAGATTTGTCATGTGAAAATCAAAAGTTGGATTGTTTGTCAAAATGCCAATAGGGTTTTCGTGTAACACAATTCCATTTTTTAGCGGCTCAACCACAATGCTTTCCTTTGAATCTGAAATAATCCAATGCAATGGTGAGTGCGGAAGGCTATCCGAAAAATTTTCGTCAAAAATGTTTATGTTGACAAGAAGTTTGCGTGCCTCGCTCACGCTTTTGCAGTTTGCCAAAATGTAAGGAATAAATTCAAAGGGCGCAACATTATCTTTTCCTCGCATCTTTTTGGGATAGAAGGCGTTGCCCGGAAAGTTTAACCCCGCAACGCTTAACCCCTTTTCGTTTGTGGCGTCATAATACAAAGGATAGTCATTTTGCACAAACGCCATGCCTATCATGGCATAATGCTTAATATTTCTGCCCATGCATCGAAATTTGAAAGGAAAGTTTCTTGGGGTAACCGTAACCGTTTCATTGTAAGAAAATTCGTAGTCCAAGTTTCTGCCAAAATAAAAATCTTTTGTTTTATATGTTACTGCTGTGCACATAAAGCCTCCTGTTCTCCCCATTATATCAAATTTTATGGTTTATACAAACTTTTTTGCATTAAGTCCTTTCCGGCTTTTTCCAATTCTTTTAAATATTAAAAAAGTGCGAAAATTGACTTTATTCATTTAATTAAACAAAAAACTCCCAAATGGGAGTTCTTTTATTTTTAATTCAACGCACGGTCATGCGTTTTGCTGATTTCTTCAACGCAAACTGTGAAATTTCTGTCCTCAACACTGTAATTTACAACATCGCCTTTCTTTTTGCCATACAGAGCCTCGCCAAGTGGGCTGTTTATTGATGCCTCTTCAACATCGGCGAACAAATTCACATCATAACTTGCCACAAGTCTAACCTCAAACCTGTCATCGGCTTCCTTGTTGTATATGGTGACAACATCGCCAACATCAATCCTATCTTGTTTTCCATGCGATTGAACAACTTGAACATTTGCCTGCAAATTTCTTAGGTCGGTTATCTCCTTATTAAGCAAATTCACTTGCTGTTTGGCATCGTCAAAGCCAGAATTTTCTTTGCTTGTTAAAGCGGCCTCTTCACCAACTCTTAACATTGCTACTTTTCTTTTTCTTTCGCACTCTTTGATTTTTTTGTCTAACTCTTCAAGCCCCTTTTTATCTAATTTCATTTGTCTCAAACCTCCAAGCGCTTATTATATCACTTTCGACAAAAAAATACAATACTTTTATTAAAATTTATTCCAAACTTTTTAGGGAAGCATTCATATCGGTTTTTACAATCTTTTTTCTTAAAAGAATGGTTGATAGGAAGGTGAAAAGCATCATCAAAATTGGTCCAATGATCCATGTGAACCAATTTACTCCGCCCACCGAGCCAAAATCAATGAACCCAAACACGAACGACATGAACCAATATGCAAGCGGAATGCCCAGTAGCGCCCCAACGGCGCTCATGATGTATATTTCACGATAGATATAGCCACAAACCTCTTTGTTGTTGTAGCCAAGCACCATAAGTGTGGCAATTTCGCGATTTCTTTCGCTGATGTTTATATTGGCAAGGTTGTATATGACAAGAGCACTTAAAATTCCCGCAAAGGCAATCAAGGCAACCGCCAGCATGATGAGTGCCGCACCCGCCTCCAATTTGATTGTGTTGTCCAACAGTCCAAGCCCCGAAAGCACAAGCACGGTTGAGCCAACAAGGGAAACAACTGTCATGAAAAACCTACTTTTGAAAAGCAAAACATTCCTAAGGCAAGATTTGTATTTGAAACTCAACCTATTCCAGAAAAATGGGATGCGTTCAAGAATAACCTTTTTGCCTGCCTTTGGTGCTTTTGGCGTGAGAAGCCTGGCTGGCTTTTGCTTAACCATTTTAAGCCCCGTGAAGAATGTGACAATGAGTGCCGCGCACAAAATTATTCCAAGCGTGATGCCAAAATAGCCAAAACTTACACCAGAAATGAAATTTGGCATGAAATATTGCGTGTCAAAAGATGCGTATATGAAATAGGTGAGAAATATTCCAACAGGAAGCCCAACCGCACCACCAAATATTGATGCCGCAAAAATGAAAAGCAAATAGCGGCTTAAAATTTTAAAGTTGCCAAAGCCAAGCGTTTTTAGGCAAGCAATTTGCCCTCTTTCTTCGTCCAAAAGTCTTGTCATAGTTGAAAAAACAACAAGCGCGGTTACAAGCAAAAAGAATATAACAAAAATGATTGCAATGTCACCCACCTTGCTTGCATAAGTATGAAGAGAAAATATGCCATAGTTTTCATACAAGGACAAAATTTGCTCTTTTGGCACTGACAAAGTGCTTGACAACTCCTCTTTAAGTTGATTTATTGTGGCTTTGTAGTTTTCGCTAAACGCGCCAAAAAGTGCTCTGTCAGGCAAAGCGATGTATGCATCAGTTATAATGGCGTTTTTTGGTCGGTTTAAATATATACAGTAATCAATGTTTTTCCCTTCAATAAAACTTGGCTCTTTGTCCTTTATCATAAGCATTGGGCTTTGAACTATGCCACTGACATAAAAAGTTGTTCCGCCAGAAAGCATATTTAACTGCGAATTTTCAAGTGTCACCTCTTGCCTTAAATCAAAACTTTTAAGCCCCTTTGAGCCGGCTGCAACCAAAATTTCATCGTCAACAGTTGGCAAAATTCCGCTCACAAGGGTAAGTTTGTTCACGGTTATGTTTTCAAGGTCCATCATGTAAACTCTGTAAATATTTCCGTCAATTTCATAATCATTGCAAAAAGCGAACATAACGTTTTCTTCGCCAAATTTGTCTTTCAGGCTTTGTTTGTTTTTCTCAGCATTTGGACTGAAAGACAAAAACGCACTCTCACTTTTTATATTCAAATCCGAAACATGTTGTGAAATGTAGTAGTTGTTAAAATTTGTGTCAATCTTGCCTTTAACCTCACCTAAACCCGACATGAAACCAACGCTGACAATTATTATTGCCATCAGCGTCAAAAATCTTGTGAGGTGCTTCCGAAACATTCGCAAAGCAGATTTAAAATATCGACTTTTCACCACTCAATCTCCATAATTGGTTTTGGTTTTTTGTTTTTTTCGTCCTTTTCAATTTGACCATTTTTGATGTATATCACCCTGTCTGCCATTTCTTTGAGGGCTTGGTTGTGCGTCACAACCACAACAAGTTTGTTTTGCTGTTTTGATGTTTCATATAAAAGTTGCAAAATGGTTTTGCCCGTTATGTAATCTAGTGCGCCGGTTGGCTCGTCACACAAAAGAATTTTTGGGTTTTTGGCTATCGCACGCGCAATGCTCACCCTTTGTTGCTCCCCGCCAGATAGTTGTGCAGGAAAATTTTTGAATTTGCTTGCCAGCCCAACAGATGTTAACACCTCTTCCGGCGAAAGTGCATTCTTGCAAATCTCAGTTGCAAGTTCAACATTTTCAAGTGCAGTAAGGTTTGGCATGAGGTTGTAAAACTGAAAAACAAAGCCAATGTCGCTCCGTCTGTAATATGTGAGTTCCTTTTCATTAAAATTTGAAATTTCTTTGCCGTCAAGAATAATTTTTCCGCTGGTTGTTGTGTCCATGCCCCCAAGCAAATTTAAAAGAGTGGTTTTGCCTGCTCCGCTTGGACCAAGAATAACCACAAATTCCCCATTTTCAAGTTCAAAAGAAACATTTGACAACGCCAAAAAGCCGCCAGCATCAGTTTTGTATTCTTTTGTTACATTTTCAAGTTTTAAAAAAGCCATTTTTTCTCTCCCTAAGTTGTTTATATGCAAAAAATTGACTAGTCAACCACTGGTTAATTATTGCACACAACTCCTCTTATTGTCAAGCATTTTTTTATTTTTAGTATTGACATCAACTGCCTTTAACAAAAATTGAGTATTGACAACTTGGTTTAAGTGATATATAATGTTTTTATGATTGATAGAGGAGAAACACTTGAAAAACTTTATATGGTGTTTAAAGATGGCTACCGCCCATCCAGACTTTTGCAATCTTATTATGATGTGACTGTTGACCAATATTTTGACAGATCTCGCATTACAAACTGTTTGGCGCACGCCTTTTTTAATTTAACAAACGAAATTTTGCGCGATTATGGTTTCACAGATGCCGATAAAGAAACTTTCAAAAATTGGCAAGGCGATGCAGAAAAAATCTTTTTGGATATAGAGCATTTTGTGAGTGATGTTGGGCTAAAAATTGAAAAATGTCCCCCAAAAACCATTTTAAAAGACCCTAAATCTTGGCTTGTGCATGCTTATTTTAGGCATGAAGATGACATTTGGCACAAAGACTTTCACTTTATTCTTGACGAGTCACCGACAGGCAAAAGTGTTCCTTTTTACACACACAGACTTGGCTTTAAAAATGAAGTGATGGCTTATCAAGGTGTCCCAGAAAAAACTTTCTTTAACTACACCTATCAAGCAACTTACACCGTAACAAATCCAAATGCGGATTTTTCAAACAAATACACAATTTCCATGCTTGAAAGAGAACAGGCATTGGAAATAAAATAAGAATAAAATAAAGAACAGTCTTTAAGGCTGTTCTTCTATTATAACTTTTCCAATTTCAACTTTAAAATCTCCGTTTTTGTAATTTATTTTTCTTGCGCCCGCAACACCTTTAAGGTCCGCTTCCGCCTTTTTGATGAAGTCACAATTCTTGGATGTTATGGTTATGTCCTCAACCTCAGTTTTCAAAGACAACTTGTTTTCACTCTTAAATTGTCTGACCGCTGAAACGATATCAAGCACCTCTTCACCCTTATCCAAAATGGTTTTGTCCACGTTGTCGCCCAAATTGAGATAGCCCGAAACATGAATTGAAATTTTGTTCTCAATTTTTGCATAGTAACTTTGATAAATTTCTTCTGTGATATGTGGCACAAATGGTGAGAACATTTTAAGCATTCCCAAAAGCACATGGAAACATGTGTATTTTGCGCTTTCGCATTCACGCTCACCAAAGACGTCTGGGTTGTATAGTCTGCGTTTAACAAGTTCAACATAATTGTCACAAAAATCCCAGAAAAATCTTTCAACTTCGCCAAGCGCCAAGCTTATTTCATAGGCATCAAGATGCTTTATGAAACTCTTGTATAGGTTTTTGTATTTCTCCAAAAGCCAAGCATCCATTGTTTCAAGTGCAATTTCTTTTGGTGTGTAATTTTCCAAGAAACTTAAAACAAACTTGCTTGCGTTCCAAAGTTTATTCACAAACTTTTTGCCATTGTCAAACTCAAAAAGTGAAAAAGCAGTGTCCTTTCCAAGCGCCATGTTGTTTGCCCAATATCTTGTCACATCCGCACTGTTGTTTTTAACAATTTCTTGTGGCGAGCCTGCCCCATTGCTCTTTGACTTGGAAAGTTTGTTTCCGTCAGAACTTGTCACATATCCCGAAATCATAAGGTCTGTCCATGGAAATTTGCCAAAGTGATACAAACTCTTCACAATGGTGTAAAAATCCCAAACCCTTATGTTATCGTGTGCGTTTGGCCTCAAATTGAATGGCACAAAACTGTCGTCAAGCCCCTTGTGCGTGACCATGTCCGATGAAATTTGTGGCGTTAGACTTGATGTTGCCCAAGTGTCCATAACATCCGTTTCTGGCTCAAATTCATCACATCCACATTCGCATTTTTTATGTGGTTTATCTTTCAATGGGTCAACAGGCAAATCTTTTTCATCTGCAAAAATTGGCTTCCCACACTTTTTGCAATACCAAACAGGAAAAGGAACGCCATAGTATCTCTGCCTGGATATGCACCAGTTCCAGGACAAATTTTCCACCCAATTTAAGTATCTTGCGCGCATATTTTGAGGATGCCAATTAAGTTTCATGCCGGCATCATAAAGTTCTTGCTTATGCGAAAGAACATCAATAAACCACTGCTTTTTAACTTCAATTTCAACAGGTGTGCCACAGCGGTCGTGAGTTGAAACAGTGTGGGTTATGTTTTCTTGCTTTATAAGCAAATTTTCCTCTTTAAGTTTTTCAATAACTGCCTTCCTGCACGCGATGATTGAAAGCCCTTCAAATTCTTTTGCAAGAGCGGTCATTTTTCCGTTGGAAGTGAAACATTCTTTAATCTGCAAATTGTGCATTCTTTGCCATTCTTTGTCCACATTGTCACCAAAAGTGCAGCACATAACCACACCCGAGCCTTTTTCCATGCTCACAAGTTCATCAGCAAGCACAGGCACTTCAAAGCCGAAGTGTGGCACAATCAATTTTTCTTTCAAGAGGTGTGCGTTTTTCTTGTCGTTTGGATTGATGAACACGCAAACAACGCCACAAAGCATTTCTGGTCTTGTGGTGGCAACTGTAACATATTCGTTTTTGCCGGCGATGTAAAATTTGAGATAGTTGAAAGTGCTTTCAATGTCCATATCTTCAAGTTCACTTTGCGCGCAAGCAGTTTGGCACTCGGTGCACCAAAGAGATGGCGCTTTATCTTGATAGATGTAACCTTTTTTATACAAATCCAAAAAGGATTGTTGCGAAATTTTTTGTGTGTTTTTGGAAATGGAAGAATAGTGTTCTTTCAAATTGCATGAAAAACCTGTTGATTTATACAAATCAAAAAATTCATCTTCAAGTTTTTTTGTTTCGTCCAAGCAAATTTCAATAAATTTTTGTCTTTCAAGTTCGCTGGCGTGCTTCTTTATCTTCTTTTCAACATATCTTTCTGTTGGCAAGCCGTTGTCGTCAAAACCGAATGGGAAATAAACATTTTCGCCTTTCATGCGGTGATGCCTTGCAACAGTTTCAATATGAGTGTAACTTGAAATATGCCCCATGTGAATGTGACCATTTACTGTTGGTGGTGGCGTGTCTATGGCAAATCTTGGCGCATTGGAATTTTTGTCAAATTTATAGACATCATTTTCATACCAAAAATCCTGCCATTTTTTTTCTTTTTCCGCAAAGTTGTATTTCTTGTCTAACATTTTTCCCTCCATGATAGCAACTCTATTTTAGCAAACCCAACAAAAAAAATCAACTAAAAGAAAACCAATTATTTTGTTTGTTATGCAAAGTAACAAGGTTTTTAAAACAAATAAGTCAATACTTTTAACAAAATTTGCATCTCGCCCAATTCTTCAACGCCCAACTTCGCAAGAAAGTCGCCCACAAAGACGCCCTTTCACGCTCTAAATTTTGTTTTCCAATTTTGTTTTGCGTAGGGCTTTGCC
>CANRMV010000017.1 GCA_947631875.1 uncultured Clostridia bacterium | reverse complement strand
GTTTCCATCTTCCATTTTGGTCAGTTTCGCCTGGCAGAACTTGCCCATCAACAGCGTTTTTGCTTGCATAAACAGAGAAATTTTCAAAGGTGTAGCCATCACGAGTGCTTATAAACAAACTGAATTTTGATCCATAATATGCATGAGTTCCCAGACTGTTGAAGGAGCCCAAACTTGCATTTGAATGTGTGAAGGATGCAAGCCCTTTAACATTTGTTTCAAGTGTGAGTTCAAAGGACAATCTAATGTATCTAATATAGATTGTTGTTCTCTCTTCTTGAACTGCTGCAAACTTAACAACAGGGTCGGTGCTTGAACTTGTAAGGTCGGTGATGTTGGAGAATATAAATCCTGGAAAATCTAAAATGAGGTCTAGGCTTCGCAAATAGTCACTTGTGATTGTTGCATCAGTTGTTCCTTGTGCCTCAACTTTCTTCACATAGTCATAAGAAAGGTCAAAGTTTTGAAGGGCATAAACAACATTAAACAAAGTGTCGGTGTTTGGCTTAACGTTAAGGAAGACTGTAACATTTTCCTTAATAACAAATTCGTAGTAGTCTTGACCTTTGTCATCCACCTCCTGTCCGCCTCTTGAATTGTAGGTTGCACAAATATAAGTGTAGCCGCCTTTCAAGAAGTCAATTTGGCCGTCACCATCAAAATCTTTATAAATTCTAATAACTTGATTGTAAGAAACTCTTATAACACTTTCATAGGTTAAATTTTCTTCTGCTTCAACATCATAAATGACAAGTTTTGTGATGTCAACACCAAAGCCGCGTTCATCACCATAGCCAATAACAAGATCAAAACTCAATTCTTCCCAAACAGCATACAATTCAAAGATTGGATTTATGGAAGCAAATATGCTGTTGTCATGCAATGTGAAGGTTGTAATGCCGTTGATTGAAGAATATTCAACATTGCCATCGCTTGTTGTTGACCAACCAATGAATTTATGGCCTTCATAAGTAAATTTGTTCTCTTGCAAAACAACTTCGCTCATATAAGCAACTTCATCACTAAATTGTGTGTATTCCGTTCCGCCCATAAATGTTCCGCCATTGCCCAAGAATTTGATCGTGTATTTCTTAGGCGTTGATGAAACAGTGATTTCAACATACTCTGCTGGCATAATGAAACTGTTTTCTGTGTCAAGGCTTACATTGCCTTCAACAACTCTGTAATCACCTACATCATAACCAATATCGGTCATCTCGTGTCCGATTGTGATTTTTGCACCAAATCTTACAAAGTAGTTGCCATAGCCTAAATTCTGCAAATAAACAACTGTTTCTGTGTTTGGAGTGCTTTCAGCAATCAGGGTAACACCGTTCGTGTCAACAAGTCGCAAAGCATAAGATGCGCGCGTAAAGTAAACTGCAACCACAGCCTTTCCATCTGCCGTTATTGTTGCACCTTCTGTGCGAACATGTCTAAATCCTGTTGGAACTTCAAATTCAACTTCATCAACAAAACTGTCTGTGAGGGCTTGTTCTGTTTTTGTTTCGCCTTCATCAAAACCCTCGCCGTCAAGCGTTTCAAGATAGGTTTTAATTGTGTAAGTGCTGTTTGCTTGTTGCCATTTTGCATAGAAGGTTATGTTGTCTGCATAATTCCACGCTTTGTTTATGCTGTTCAAAAGTCCAGATTTTTCTTGAAGGTATCCTTGCTCATCTGTATATTGGGTGTTGCCATTTTCATCAAACCAGCCAAGAAATGTGTAGCCTTGTCTTGTTGCGATTGGCAAAGCTTCGTCATAAACTTGATCATAAGTAACATCAAAGGTGTCATTTCCATTGAATGTAATGTCCCCCGTTCCAGAGGTTTTGTTGAAATCAAAGGTGATTGTGTATGTGTTTGCTGTGTAGTAAACAATAATGTCTGGCATTTCAATGTTGTCAATAATTCCGGTTATGCTTTCTCGTTCTGGTGTGTAGCCAACTTCGGTTGGTGGAATAATTGTGTATGTTTCCAAATAATCCCCAGAAATTACTTCGTTTCGGAATACGCTTTCTTTTCCTTCGTCAGATGCGCCCTTTTTAACATAGTAAACATTGAAAGTGACAGTTTTTGCTGCCCAAACAGCAACCAAAGTTACATTGCCATACATTCCACTGACAGAAATTTCATCCGCTTTGCCGTCAGTATATGTGAACATGATGCCTGCGGCAAACTTGGTGCCCCAATTTCCTTCGTCATTTTGAACATTCCAGCCAATAAGGTCATAGCCGTATTTGCTGAATGTATCTTCCGATTTCAAAGTGAAGGTTTGTTCAATGTCAAAACTTTGCGTGATTGTTTCTGCGCTTTCAGTTTCTGCCTTATAAGTTATTGTGTATGGAATAACTTGCCAAATTGCAAACAAAGTGATGCTTCCTGCATTTGGAGTGAGGTTTTTAACAACAATTTCTTGTCCTTCAACATATATCATATTCTCACTTGGAGCGTCTGCTGTTTGATCGGTGTTCCAGCCCAAAAATTTGTATCCGTTGTTTACATATTGATTTCTTGGAAGTGTTACCTCTTCATCATACAAAGCGGTTACGCTTGACATATAGCCCAATCCGCCATTTCCGTCAAACAAAATTCTGTATTGGTTCTTTGCCCAAATTCCATAAACATTAACTTCTGAAATGTCGTCGATAAATTCAACATCTGCAAGCATTTTTGCTATTGTGGTTTCTTGTTTTGCATTGATAAACAATTCTCCCGCACTTTGAAGCGCCCAACCAACAAAGTGATAACCTGTGAGTTTAAAGCCTGTTTCAATGTCGGAAAGCATTGTGATTGTTTCGTTATATCTATAAGATTTGCCTTCTTCAACAAAAGTGCTGTCCCCATTTTCTTTGTTGGAATAATCACTGTTGTATATTAAATTGTAGGTTTTTTCATCCCAAATTGCATGGAACACAACAGGGTTGTTTATGTCGCGTTCTATGGCAGTGATTTTGCCTTGAAGAAGTTCGCCCACTCCTGCTTCAACCAATTTTCCTTCGTCATTTGTGAATTGCCAGCACTTGAACACATGTCCACGATAAACAAATTCGCATTTTGGAGCCTTGTAGTTGGTTGAATAAAGAAGTGTAACAGGTGCCATTGATCCCGTTCCGCCATTGGCATCAAAGGTGATCACAAATTGAGTTGTGTGCCATACAGAATACAAGTCAATGTCATCAACATCGTTGTATGTGAAGGTGTATGGCTCAGCGCCACTCATTCCATCATCTGCTGTTTCGCTGTTTTGTGTTCTTGACCATCCAAGGAAAGAGTATCCACGATAAACAAAGGTGTTGCGTCTCAAAGTTACTGTGTCCAGATAGTGAATATATTGTGTTTGAACATCTCCTTCGTTTCTGCCATGGAATGTGATTTTGAACAAATGAGTGACAGCAGTTGCATGAATTGTAAAGTTGGATGTCTCTGCGGTGATTACATGGCTTCCTTCCATGTCAATTTCTTCTGAACCATTTTCAATCCAACCTGCAAAATCATAGCCAGGTGTGAGTTCGTAAGTGAAAGTTGCAACGCCTTCATATTTAATTTCGAACCTGTCAGCCGCGAAAAATTCTTTTGTTTCATTGTTGTAATCTATGTTAACCGAAACTTTTGCAATTCCAACTGTCATTGTGACATCAACAAAAATTGATTGTCTTTCATAGAAGAGGTTAATTATTGTTTCTCCATCAGCATTAACGCATCCTTGATAATTTTGGCTTGAATGATCGATTCTCAAATCAATATACTTAAAGCCAGCCTTTTCCATAAGTGTGACGCCATCAAGCGAGATGCTTATTGGTGCGTCAGTGACAGCATGAGAGATAACCTCTTGCATAAGTTCCTTTGGATAGCCATAGCCACTTGCTGCATCGCCGATTTGCTCATCTTCAAAGCCTTGATACCAATGCCTTAAAGTAATCTTAACAGGTTTTGCTTTAACAGTTGCAAACACAGAAAGTATGTTTGCAGGCATATTGAATGTCCAAACACTGGTGTGATCGCTGTCATGTTCAACAATCTCAGCAGAGCCTTTATCCCCACTTACAAACTTAACAAGGCTTTCATTCCATTCGCCAAAGTAATAACCACCAGAAATGACAAGTGTAATGTTCACAACATCTTCATATTTAACTAAGTAGTCAGTTTCAGTGCCCGGAACTGCATCTCTGTCATTTGCTGTTAAACTTGTAACTCCTTTCGTTACTTTAAGTGACAAAGTATAAGAATTTCTTGTGTATCTAACCTGAATTATGTTTTGTTCGCTATTGGCCAAAACAACCCAAGATTCTGGCACAATAATTTCATATGTGAAGCCTGTAAACTCTAAGATATGTTCATATTGTTCAATGTCGGCATAAGAAATTGTTTGTCCAACAACATAGTGCACTCCGTCAACAACATCTTGTGCGCTTTCGTCTTGCAATCTTTGACTGTAATTATTTCCGTCAATGTCCTCAAACATATATTTGAATGTGACATTTCTCTTTTGTGCAGTTAAGGTCATTGAAAATTGCATATCTTTTTCAATGTTAAACTCATAAACAACTGTGTCACATTCGCCGTCTGTTCCACCTGCGTTGGTTGTTTTTGTGTATTGACTTTCTGCAATCAATTCCTCGCTTTCACTAAGCGTGCTGAAAGAGTAACCTGCCGAAGTGTTGATCGTCAGTTTGATTTTTGTGTTATATCTATAAGTCGTTGCGTTTGGATCAAGATTTGCTTCTTCAAGACCCTCACTTGGACTTGTGATGCCAACTGTGAAAGTGTCTCTTGTGTAGTAAAGCCTAAGAACTAAGCATCCTTCATTTGGTGCCAACTTCTTTGTGACATAGCCATTTCTAAGCGTGCCATCATGAGCCAAATCAAGGTGGAAACCTGTGTAGGAAACGCTTTCATCAATCTCAACATAATCCTCTGTGCGGATATGTGGTTGTTTGTCATCATCATTTTGATATTCGATGTTTCTTGTGTGAGTTTGGAGTGTGTAACGGTTTGAAAGTTCTTTTTGCAAATTTTCGTCTGTGTCAAGAACATAATCTCCGTCAACAGTTTCAAGATAGTATTCAACTCTGTAAGAACTCTTTGCTGGGGTCCAGCAAGCATAGATTGTCACATTTGGCTCTGCGCCTTTTTCCTCTGTTGAAAGGTTGAACACATAAACTTTTTCTTGATATCTATAAATTCCTGCTTCATTTCTGTCTCTCAAATATTCAGTCAATGTTGAATATGAACCAAGAGAGGTCACATCAATTTCATTTGGTGTGTTGTTGTCCTCTGTTGACCAGCCTGTGAATTCATAGCCTTCTCTTTCTGGTTTTTGGTCAATTTCTTGTTCTTTGTCATATGTTGCGTCAAAGTTGTTAAGTTTAGGGTCTTTTTCATCGTTGTTTTCGTCAATGTCAACAGTATAAACTCTTGCTTCCCAAAGAGCATAAACTGTCACATCTCCAACATAAATCCAATTTCCTGCCGCATCTGTGTAGCCTGCCACGCCTGTTTTCAAAGTGCCATCAGCATTAACAACAATGTCGCTTTCATTCTTGCTGAATGTTGCATCATAAAGCCCGCTGTCCTTTGTTGTCCAACCTTTGAAATTGTAGCCCGTGCGTGTTGGAGCAACAAGGCTTGGTGTGAAGGATTTTGTTTCAAACACAATTCTTGCTTGGTCTGTGCCGCCCGTTCCTCCATTGCGGTTGAAATTCACGGTGTATGTGTTTGGAGTAACGTAAGCAATAATTGTCACATCGTCATCGGTGTTGTAATGATATGTTAAGGTTGTCCTTGACCCAAGATCACGCTCGCCTTCTGTCCATCTATCAAAACTATATCCATCGTATGGCACAGCGGTGATTGACAAAACTTCGTCAAAGTAAATTTCGAAAGTTGCCTCAGCAGCGGCGTCAGATTTTACATCATGATTTGAAAGTGTAATTGATTTAACTCTTTCTCTATCTTTTTTGATTGTGAGTGTGTGAAGTTTTGCTTGCCACTGAGCATAAATTGTAACTTTTTCTGTTACTGTGCAAACATTGGCATTTGTTATTGCAACTCCCTCTGTTTTTGCTGAGAACCAACCTACAAAATCATAGCCAACACGTGAGAAATATTCTGTGTTCAATGCACTTATTGAAATTGATTGTTCTTCCGCTGTTGCTGTTTCGTTTGCAAACAGTTTTCCATAGCCACCTTCAACTTCATAGTCGGCATAAAGAGTGACAATTCCGTTTTCAATTTCTTTGCCAAGAATTTGTTTTGTTGTTGTGGCATTGGTTGAGCCATTGTTGAAGTTTGCATCGTTAAAGTTCAACTCAACCGCATATCTATTTGGTGTCCAAGTTGCCTCCAAGATTTCGTCTTGGTCGGTGAATGTGTAGGTATAAACACCAGCATCATTTGTAAATCTGCTGTTAACATCATCTTTGCTTGTTGTCCAATTCCAAGCAGCAAAAGTGTAGCCTTTCAAAGTTGGTGTTTGAATTGTGATTGTGTTCTTGTAAGGCTGAGCAATAACATATGCATTTTGTTCTGCTTGCCAATATTCTGCAAGATTTGAAATTGTGCCATTTGCACCTTTTTCGTTGCTAACTTTAATTGTCAATTTCTTTGTTTGAAGTGTCCAATAAGCCCAAATGTCAACGGTTGCATTGCCTTCGCCGTCAAGCGTTGGAACAAATTGTGTTTTTTCCAAAATTTGAACAGCCGCATCTGTGCTTGTGCTTGCTTTAATTTGCTTGTCAAACCAGCCAACAAAGTCATGTCCATTCATTTTAAGAATAATCTTTTCTATTGAAGTTGCTTCCTCGCCGTCTGTTTTTGCAGAGTTTACATAAAGTTTTGAATAATAATCCTCATATTCTGCATACAACTCAATCGTTCTGCTTTCGGTGATTGTAAGGCTGAGGTCAACCAAACTTGCAGTTTCGCTCAAATTTTCATTGAGATGAAGCACAACTTTATATCTGTTTGGAATGCTTGTTGCTTTAACTGTGATGTTTGCAAGTGCAACGGTGAATGTGATGTTTGTTTTTGTTTCATCAACTGTTGCATTTGCTCCTGTTGTTTCAAAACCTGTTGCAGTGTAGCCTGCGCGAACAACAGATGTGAGGTCAATTACCGCTTGATATTGAACTTTGAATGCGTTTCCATTTCGTTTAATTCCGTTCTTGTCTGCAATATCTTCAACGTTTGTAAAGCCGAAGGATGTAAATCCAACATCCATGCTCAAAGACAAATCAAATTCGTGGCGAGCATAGAAATAGTTAACCACAAGCGTTCCGTCCGCTTTGATTGTTTCTTTTATTGTTTCAGTTGGTTTAATAAATCCGTCAAGTTCAAATTTAACACCATGAGCAGCCAAAAGTTCTTCTGTTGCAAGGCCTGTGATTGCCTCAGTGTCGGTTTCGCCACTCTTTATTTCCTGAACAAGTGTTGTGTATCGGCTGTCATCAGTCATTCCGCCATAATAGCCAAGATTTGCAAAGTAGTGGTTTACTTTATATTCTGTGTCAAGTTTTCGTGTCCAATATGCAAACAATTCAATGTCACTAGGTTCGCCACCAAAGTAACTTACATCAAACGTTTCCGTTCCAACAACCTTAACCGCATCCCCAACAGGATTTGGAAGTGCAATAACAGATTTGTAGAAGCCGCCAAAGGTGTAACCTGCACGATGGAATGTTTCATTTGTAAATTTCGTCAAATCAACATCTCCGCCAGCACGTGTTTTTGCGTGGAGGTGTTCAAAAGTGGTGTCAAAAGTGATGTAGAGTTCAACTTGTCCAACGCCTGAAACGAGGCCTGTTTCAACAGCAGTCGTTCCGTTTTGAGGCTTACTGTTAACATCATTGAAATTTAAAGTAACTTTGTATTCATTTGCTTGCCATTGAGCAGTGAAGTGGTTTTCTGTTACACTCAAACGATTTTTGTCTGCGCCAAATGTGTAGCGTGCATATTCTTGGCCTTCAACATTTTCAAGTTGTCCAAGCAATGCATCATATTCCCAGCCTGTGAAAGTGTATCCCGTTCGTTTTGGTGTGTAAATATTTATTGTTGCCCCAAACAACCCAGAGAGTTGTTGTTCTGCATCGCCATTAGCATTGTTGATTATGGCAGTGTAAGTTCGTCTCTTAAAGTAAAGTTTTATTAATGTGTATCCATTAGGGTCGATTTCATAATCGTTTGTAAGTGCTGTTTTTTCCGAGTCAAATTCAAATCCAAGATATGCATAAATTTCCTGCATTGGAACAGGTGTTCCGTTATCTTTTTCACCTGTGGCACCTGTATAATTCATTTCAACACTAAAATCTTCTGCTTTAACCACAAATTTGATTGCTTCCTTCGATGTGCCCTGTTTTTTGTCAGTAATTGTGGCAGTTTCATCATAAGTTCCATCAAGTTTTTGTTGATAAATTTCAATGGTAAATTCTGTGTGGTTTGACTTTTCCCAAACCGCATACAACACAACTTCATCACCTTCGTTGTCTGCCAAATTGTTTACTGTTGCTCCATCTTTTATAATGTCCTTCTCTTGAACACCAGAATTTGTCTTAGCCCACCCTTTGAAAATATATCCACTCAATTTAAATTGGTTGACTGGAAGTTCTTTTGGAACATCATAAATCATTGGAAGATCAGGCATTTCCCCAGACGAATTGATTTCATCTGATGGTTTGTTTATGTCAAACTTAATTGTGTAGTGATTTGCTGCCCAAAGAGCGTAAACTGTTTGATCCTCTGCTGTTATCCAATTTCCTTCTGCATTGGTGTAGGTTTGATTTGCTTGAAGTTCGCCGTCTATGGTGATGATAATTGTGCTTGCATCATCTTTTGTCACTGTCCAGCCTTTGAAGGTGTAGCCTGTGCGAGTTGGCGCTTTGATTGCTGCTTTGTCATTTATTTCTTTTGCAAAGTAGGCTATTGTAACTTGTGTTGTGTTAAGTGTGCCCTTGTTTGCATCAAAATTGATTGTGATTTGTTGTGGAACGCCCTCAGCGGTGATGACGACATCGCCATTTATGACTCCTTCGCGAATTACAATTTCGCCGGTTACCTGGCTGTAAGTGAATTGTGTGTCAGAACTTATTTCTTTCCCATTAACAGTGATTGAAATGCCCTCTGGCAAGTTGTAACCATAATTTGGAGTCAGTTTCGCAGTGTATTCAAGTCCTGATGTTGCGGACAATGCCCCGTTGAATGTAACATTTGTCATTTCTGGGGTTACTGCGTTTTCGCCTGCAACCTCATTGACAACAACCACAATGTTGTTGTTGATGTATTCTTTTTTAATTGTGACAGTGGCTTTTTTGTGTGTGCCAGCAGAATTGTCAAATGTATAAGTGTAATGCGTTCCAACAGTTTGTCCTGCCGCACCGATTGTAACAGAAATTGTTTCAGGAAGTGAATATCCATCGCCAGCATTCAAAGTGATGACAACATCATTGGTGTGGGACTCAACAGTTGTTTCGTTTTTGATTGGCGCTTCTTCCTTCAAATGTGCAGAAAGAGTAACAGTGATGGTGTTTTCAATCGCCGTCCATTGAGCATAAAGTGTGTGCCCTGTCGATTTTGTTACTTGTGTGCTTTGTGTGACAGATGTTGTGCCTGCCGCTTCCATAGCCCAACCATCAAAGGTGTAGCCTGTTCTGGTTAAGGTTGGAAGAGGTCCATATGTTCCATTGAAGTCCACAGATTTGTTTTGAGGTTGTGTGACATTGTCAATTTCGGCATAATCAAAACCTTCTGGGCTTGCAAGATTGAGGTCAAAAGTTATCTCAACTTTGTTTGCTGTCCAAATTGCATAAAGAGTGAAAGTATCGGTTATTACATATTTCCATTGTCTTGTCTCGTTTGTGTAACCATCCACATTTGCAAGCAGCGAACCTGCTGCGCTGACAACTTGAATGCCTTCTTTTGTTTTCCACCCGCCAAATGTAAAGCCTTCTCTTGTTGCTGTTGGAGTAATTGTTGCGGATTTGGTTTCTGTTGTGTAGAAGTTTGAATTATCAAACTCAACATATACTTTTTCAGCATTTAATTCTGCATCTGTGGTTTCCCCTTCTTGTTTATTCCCATCCAAATTGATTTCATAAACATTGGCTTGCCATTGTGCAGTGAGTGTTACATCGCCAAACTTGCTGCCAAAGTTGTTGGCTGTGGTGTAAGTTCTGGCATTGTCCCAGCCGCCTGTTGTAAGATTTGCTTTCCATCCAAGATGAGTGTAACCAGTTCTTTCTGCCGAAGCAAATGGTTTTTCATCATCTTCAATGGTGTAAGTGTCTGTGGTATCCTTATTGTCACCGCCGTTCATAGCGTAGGTGATGTTGTAATTGATGATATTCCACTTAGCATAGAGCGTGATTGCGTTGTCAACATCCCAATTCTGCAAAAGAGCACCAGATGCGTTGATAACTTGCGTTGTTCCCTCTGCTTCTTTATACCAACCAAGAAAATTGTAACCATCTCTTGTTGCAATAGGCGAAATTGCACTTGCCACAGCCTCATTTGATGGATAGATGTTTTTGCTGTCAAACAGAATGTAAACTTTTCCGTCAACAATGCCGCCGCCATACATTGGAGTGGACAAAGTGTCAGAATTGTAATTAAGATTGAGCGTAACAACAATTCTTAGTGCAATCCAAGTTGCCTTGATGCTTGCGTTTTCAAGCCCAAACTCAAAAGTTGAATTTTTTGCATCGATATTTGGAGTCAATGTTCCGCTTGCTGGGGTTGTGTAGCCAGCAAAAGCATAGCCAGGCCTTGTTGCATCTGGAATTGTGAGTGATGTTCCATAAATTTGAGTGACTGTATATTTCCCGTCAGTAAGGTCGCCAACATCAGCGATTGTTCCATTGTCTGGGTCGATTGTCAGGGTGACATCTATACGCTTAAAGTAAAGCACCATTTGGCTCTTATTTGTCTCGTCACCGCTAACCTTTTCAATGACAGTTACATTTTCTTGCTTTTCATCATACTCAAATCCTGGTTTGCCATAAACTTGAATGTCTTTTTCACTGAGTTCTACTTTGCTGTCGGTTGTTGCCATTCTGTCATTTGTTTCGATTTTAGCATTGCTTGCTGTGTAACTGCCCTCTATACCTTCAAAGCCTTGATAGTGAACAACAACATTGTAAACAACTTGTTTTGGTGAAGCCACAATATTAATTGTTGCACTTCCTCCCTCCAAGTCAATCATAGTAAATTTGTTTTGTTGAACTTTAAGTGTTTCTGGTGAAACTTCGTAAGAAATGTTTTCATAGCCGGCTTTGAGCGCAACAGTAAGTGACACAACTTCTTCAAAGAACACCGTGCAAGATAAATCGCCACTTGTGCCTTTGACAAGGTCTCTGTTTGCGTTGCCTGTTGCTGTTACACTTGCAACTCCTGTGCCAATTTTGAGTGTAACAGTGTAAGATTTTCTTGTGTAAAGCAGATAGATGTTAAGAGAGCCATCCAAAGCCACAACAACAGAGCCGTCCGTGTCAATATCTTTATTTGAAGCATAGCCATCTTTTGTTTCAAGACGAGAGAAGCCAGCATATGTTAAAGACATTGCATTGATTTCGCCAAGAGTTACTTTGTCCAAAGCAACTTTGCTTAAAACTTTTTGAGAATCCTCAACAAAGTTTGTGTTTGCAGAAGGATTTGATGCATTAAATTCTCCGTTTCCAGCAATCGCGCCAGCAAGTGTTTGTTTCATGTGGTGAACGGTGTAGTTAACCGTGTCAAGTTCCCACTTGGCATAGATTGTGAGTTCTGGGCCGGAAAGATAATCAAACAATTTTTCAACCGAGTTGTTGTCACCTGCAACCACTTGCGTTGTGTAATCATTAACAAACCAGCCTGCAAATTTGTAGCCCGTTCTTTTATATCTTTCAGCAAGGTCAAATTTTTGAGTGTATTTCACAGTTACTTCTGTTGAGGTTCCTGCAATTTGAGTGGCTGTTCCTTGAACGCCATCCATGTCGTCACCGCTGTGATAAATCAGTTGATAACTGTTTTCGCTTCTGTTTGCATAAAGAACAAGGTTGCCGTCCTCTGTGTAATTTCTTTGTTCTCCTTCATCGGCATATTTTCCACCGTTTGATGAAGCCGACCAATAAGTGAAGGTGTAGCCTTGAATTTCAAAATCTGACACTTGGTCTTTAACTTCTTTAAAAGTGCGGATTGTGTATTGTTGATCGAATGTTGCCGAAACAGTGTCTGTCCACTTCACTGTGTCGTCACTCTTGCCGTTTCTATTGTAGGTTACAGTGAACGTCTTGGCTTCCCATTCAGCCTTCAAAGTTATTTCCCAATTTCCTGTTGCAGCGTTGTAAGTAACGCCATTTTCCTCGTCTGCCTTTGTGGTGTTTTGTATTGATCGGGCCCCTGCAAACCAGCCTTTAAAGTTATAACCTTTTCTTTGAGGAGAAAGAAGGCCAACAGCATCTGAATTTGCGGTGTCTAAAATTGCGGATTCATAGGTGAGACCATATCTAACATACAGTTTTTCATTAAATCCTGTTGCAGCGGTTGAGCCGTTGCCTTTGGTGCTGTCGTTGATGTCTATTGTGATGTGAACATAAGATGCTTCCCAAATTGCGTAAACCATAACGCTGCCTTCAAAAGCCAGGTTGTGAATTCCAACAGTTTGAGAGAAACTTGAATTTGATTGATCTCTAATAGGATCTCCGTTAGTATATGTGAAAGTTGAGACTTTTTGTCCGTCAAGTGACCAGCCAAGAAAGTTGTAACCAGCTTTATACACAACAGCGGAAAATCTTTCATTTTCTGTGCTGTCAAAGGTTGCTTGGAAGTTGTGGTCGGAAAGTTTTTTCAAGCCAGAAATCTCTTGTGAGGACCTGATTTCTCCCGTGTTGCCACTCAAAACAACGGTGTATTTGTTTGCTTGCCAATGTGCAGTAAGTGTGACTTGTGCGTCTTTTTCTGAATAAGTCCAAATATTTTTCAAAACCCCATCTGCGCCTGTCATTTCAGTTTCACCATTAAACCATCCAAGAAAAGCGTATCCTTTTCTTGTTGGAACAAGTTGAGCAAGAGGTTTTTCGCTTTCAGAATCCGATTTGTAAATTT
>CANRMV010000016.1 GCA_947631875.1 uncultured Clostridia bacterium | reverse complement strand
TCTTAAAAACTTTCCTTTGCGGTTTGGTGGACTGTATGAATTGGAAGCAGGCATCATCACAAGCGGAGGGGTTGACTTGAAAGGAATTGACCCCAAAACCTTTGAAAGCAAACACGAGAGTGGGCTGTATTTCTTGGGCGAAGTTTTGGATTGCGATGCACTCACGGGTGGCTTTAATCTTCAAATTGCTTGGGCAACAGCGTATTCTTGTGCAAAAAACTTTCAATAAAACAACTTTTTGTTCATAAAATTCAAAAGGAGAGAAAAATATGTTTTATCAAATTTGCAAAATTTTACTTTGGATTCCACTTCAACTTTTGCACCCTTCCATTTTGTTTGGGCGAAAAAATATGCCAAAGGGAAAGGCGATTGTTGCACTAAATCACCGCTCAAATTGGGATTATGTTATGTTTGGGCTTAACACTTGGCGTAAAAATGTTGTTATGGCAAAGAAGGAACTTTTTAAAAATAAGCCTTTTGCTGCCATTCTAAAAAATTTTGGCGGCGTTCCCATTGACCGCGATAAAAACGACATAAACGCAATTAAAATTTGCATGAAAGCACTTAAAGAGGAAAAACATCTTGTCATTTTTCCAGAGGGAACAAGGCTTAAAGATGAATGTCAAATTTTGGGCGAGATTAAAAGCGGGCTTGCCATGATTGCCATAAAAACAAAAACACCAATTGTGCCTGTTTGGATAAACAAAAAGTCAAAACTTTTCCGCCTTGTGAAAATATACATTGGCAAACCTTTTGAGCTAACTGAGTTTTATGACCAAAAACTTGACGAGGAAACACTTGAAAAGGCAAGTGAAGTTGTGCGAGCAAAATTCCTGGAACTTCGCGGACAGCACTTAACAAAAAAGCAAAAAAAAGAAGAAGTCAAATGACTTCTTTTTTATTTTTCTCTTTCATTGTGATTTGTTGCGTTTTGTTTGTTGCCCGCAAGGTTGATGCTTTCGCGAGGGGTTGGTTTTTCTTGTGGGCAATGGAGAGGGATATTTTCTTTTTGTTGCTCTTGACGGGTGATGGTGGCATCTTTTTGCTGTTCCTGCTTGGCGAGTGCTTCCTTCTTAAACTTTATGCAGTCATCAAAAGCCAAAAGCAGTTGATAATCTTTCACTTTTGGCCCGGCTTTGACCAAATCGGCAACATCCAACAGTTTTTGCCCGCTTATTTCTGAAAGCACTTCAAAAGAAAACAGTTTCAAATATAAATCTTTATCCATAACCAAATCATAGTTGAAATCAAAAATTTGGGGATTGCCATCATGCTCTGCCAACAAAACAGAGTGCAAAAACGAACCTTTAAAATAGCCAATGCCCGTTAGAACGGTGCTGTGTATGCCGTGCTGCGCCAAAGCCATTGAATACTCCAAGCAATTTCCAAAACAATAAAACTTTTTTATGAATGTTGGAATTTTTCCATCGGTGTAGATGTTCTGCATATCCAAAAATTCGCCTTCGCCAAAAATTGTTTTAAGGTGATATGGCTTTTTTACTGTGCCACGACCTTTCAGTTCTTGCACAAATTCGTTGGATTTGAGCATATGTTTGCATGCTCTAATGCGGCTGATTTTCTTTAATAATGGCATGTCGTCTTGATTTTTAAAAAATATTGTGCCAATTAAAGCGTTCAACATTTCATCAATCGATTTTAGGTTGGAGTCAAGCAGGCAATTTGGTTTTCGCAAAATGCCTTTGTGACTCTGATTATATAAAATTTCGGCTGCTTCTTTTGTCATATCCAAATTATATCACAACATTTTGTTTTGTCAAGAGCCAATTTTCGCTTTAAGGCTTTTTCAGCCCCAATTTTGGATTTTTTTTCGTATTGGTTGACTTTTAATTTGTTATTTGTTAATATTAAACGCAAGAGTGATATTATGAGCGAAAAATTTGATTTAGAAACTATTGACAAAACTTTTACTTCTTACAAAAAAGGGCAATCCTTTGATGGCGTGGTTGTTTTAAGGCGTGACGATGGGGTTATTTTCAACATTGGCGGCAAAAACGATGCCTTTATTCCTGCAAGCGATTTTGAAGATTTTTCCAAAATTAAAATTGGTGACCGCTTTGGCGTGGTTATCACCAATCAAAAGAATGAAGAGGGCTTGATTGAGGCATCAAAGTCTTTGGCGGATGCACTGCGCATTGCAAATCAAAAC
This sequence comes from uncultured Clostridia bacterium, assembly GCA_947631875.1. Classification (GTDB taxonomy): domain Bacteria; phylum Bacillota; class Clostridia; order Christensenellales; family UBA1242; genus Caccovivens. Next base: position 11,170 of record CANRMV010000016.1, on the reverse strand, counting down.
GCGCAAACGCTGAGGCTTGGAAGCAAGTTCTCTTTTGTGCCAACGGGCGTGAAAGACGGGCTTGTTTCAAAGATGGGAGATTATTCAATCATCATTCCTTTTGAAGAGGTGTCGGCAGGCTATGTGAAAAATTATCACCATTTTGTTGGAAAGCAAATGGAAGCGGTTGTCACCGAAATTGACAAGGAAAACAAAACTATTGTGGGCAGCGTGAAACTTTTGCAGGAGCAAATAAGAGTTGCCACAGAAAACAACTTTTGGAACAGCATTTTCATCAACAAAATTGTCAAAGGAAAAGTGGAAAGGATTATGCCTTATGGCGCGTTTGTGAATGTTGACGGCGTGGATTGTTTCCTTCACATTTCCAACATTTCATATGAGAGGCTTGAAAATGTTGAAAGCGTGCTTTCAGTGGGCGAAGAGAGGCAGTTTAAAGTGCTGAAAGTGGACAGAGAAAACAAAAAGGTGGAACTTTCTCTTAAAGCCTTGCTTGAAAATCCAAAACTCACAAAAATAAAACAACTTGAAATTGGACAGGTTTATGACGGGGAGGTTATCAAACTTTTGCAGTTTGGCGCAATCGTGAGCGTTGAAAATGGTGCAAGCGGATTGCTTCACATTTCAAACTGTACAGAGGACCGCACGAAAAAAATCCACGAACTTGTTCGAGTTGGGGATAAAATCAAAGTTGAAGTGATATCCAAAGATGAAGAAGAGATGAAAGTGTCCTTCAAACTTGCCTAATAGATAATCCAAATTAAAACAAAAAACGCAGGGTGCAAAAGCACCTTTATGCTGGTGTGGCTCAGGGGTAGAGCAATTGATTCGTAATCAATAGGTCGTGGGTCCGATTCCCACCACCAGCTCCATATAAAACGAGTAAATTGTCTTAATTTGAGGAGGAAGTATGAAAAAATTTTTTAGGTCTGTTATTAACATAAATGATAAAGAGCTAAATTGGTTTAATTGCAATTTTTGCTATATTACAACCATTTTGATGATTTGCATTATGTTAATTTGTCATTTTGCGTTGTCTAAACAAATTGATTCTATTGTGCAAAAGAATAACATTTGGGATTGGAACATAATATTTCAGAGTTTTAGATACGACGGAGACTTTCACTTGCTTGGAAATATCATGGGGCTTCTGACAATATCAATTTTCCTTGAAAGACATTTTGGTTCATTAAAATATATTCTACTACTGTTTATTTCAATACCAATTTCAAATTTATTCTGTTTTGCATTTTTCAACAATTGGAACGGCGAAGGGTTTTCTTGCGTGGAATATTTTTGGTATGCAAATATAGTTTGGCTACTTGTTATCAATTATAAAACATATTTTGTAGGCAAATTTAGATGGATTTTTCCTATATTACTTGTTGCAATTATAATTATCATGATGTCCTGGGCATGGTCTGGAGATGGAATGAACGGAGTGGGTTTAAAGTTGTTTAATGGGTTTAACAATAATGGACATGCCGGACCTTTTTTGGGAGGAGCATTGGTTGGATTGTTAATCCATGCTTGGTGTTTTTTACCAATTAAAAATGCGAAGTAGATAAAAACGACTTTTTGGCGGTAACTCCCATATAAACAATTTATTTTTATGAGAAGGAAGCCTCTTTTAAACGCAGATATTATGATTGATGATAAACTCACAAATTTTGGTGAGCATGTAAGGGAAAAATTGCTTTTCACCGCTTATCATAATAAAAATCTAGACGAAAATCAACTTAAAAAGCAGGGGATAACACGTGTAAATTCGTGGTTTGAAATCGCAGACTTATTGCTGTAATTTCCGCAAAAATCAAAAGTCGACTTTTTGGCGGTGATGACCATATAATTTGGGAGGGAATATGAAAATATTATTAATTTCTAGCAAGGTTTTTTATGATAAACTAACTAATTATAAAGAAAAACTTGAAGAATTGGGACATGAAATTTTTATGCCAAATTGCTGGAATTGTCCTGAAACTGAGGCAAAATATAGAGGAACAAAAGAACATGCTTCTTGGAAAGCCAGCATGATTAAACATAGTGAAAAAGTTATTAGTGAGATGGATGCTGTTTTGGTTCTAAATTTTGATAAAGGCTCTCAAAAAAATTATATTGGCGGAGCAACTTTTTTGGAAATTTATGATGCATTCAGGATGGGCAAGAAAATATTTTTTATAAACGACATTCCACAGAACATGCTGCAAGATGAACTGATAGGCTTTGCTCCAAAGGTGATACATGATGATTTAACAAAAATAGTTTGATTGGTAAAATCGAAACACAAAAATTGGAAATTTTTGTTTTACTTTATTTAAGGGCTGTGTTATAATAAACTTATGGAAAGTATTGTGTATGAAAAAGCAAAAACAGAGTTTGCAGAGCAAATGGCACGACTTATAACAGCCGAACTTGGAACATGCAGTTTTGAAAACAATTCAAATAAAATTTGCTCTGCTAAAACAATAAATGCACTCAATTTGGCAGATGTAAATGAGAACATTCAAAATTATTATATTGCAACACACAACAAAAAGGTTGTTGGGTTGTGTGGAATAAGTCAGATAAAAACAGGGTTTCCTCATGAATATGGAATAAACTCAAATGTTCCATACAGAGAAATACTTTATTTTGTGGTTGATAAAAATTATCAAAGAAGAGGCATAGGCTCAACATTATTAAAAAAAGTTATAACAAATGTTAAGGAGCCAATCATCTACGAAGCGTGGGGTGATGGTGAGTATGTTAATTCTAAATTTATTTTACAAAATTTAGGGTTTAAACTTTATAAAGATTTGGGTGATAATTTTTATAAAATGAATGGATATTGTCCTTATTGTAAAAATCGAAATATTGCTTGCAATTCATGTCATGCAGAACTTTGGATAAAGAATATAAGTCAATTTTAAAAGTTGGCTTTTAGAGGTTTCAAATGAAATATTTAGAGATATCAGGCACCTATTATGATTTTGGCTTTCAGATTGGCAAATATTTTAAAAGATATTTAAATAAAATTATTGAGCCATATCGCGAAAAAATTAAGGTGAAAAAAGTAAATAAATATGTGAATTTATTGGAAAATAAATTAAAAAAACTTTTTCCAAACTGTCTTGAAGAGATTTATGGGAGAGCAGATGGTGCCAAAATTGAAAGAAAGACGATGCTTCTGCTATTTTTTCCAGAGATTTTTAAAAACATTGATGGATGCACAACAATAATTGTTAAACAGCAAGATAATTTTTTATTTGCACATAATGAAGATGGAAAATCAACGCCTGAGAACACTGTTCTGGTGAAATTTGAAAACAAAAGCAAATTTTTAATTGCACTTGTGACTGCTGAGCGACTTGCTGGTTTCGCTTTTTCGTTTAATAGTGACGGAATGATTTTTTCTTGCAATCATATAGCTGGCAGTAAAATAAATATTAAAAACATTTCACGTTATATCATGATAAGGGAAATTTTGGAATGTGAGGACATATCATCTACGATTGCTAAAATGAAGAAATTTAAAGTTGCATCCGCATTTAATCTCAATGTATTAGATTTAAAATCAGCACAAGCAGTATGCATTGAAAAAGACATCAAAAAAATATACTTAAAGCAGGTAAATTCGTCCTTTGCAAGAGCCAATCATTTCATAATAAAGAAACATAAATACAAAACATTATCACCAAGCACAAAGTTTAGACAGGAGAAGGTAACAGAGTTAACGAATGGGCTTGATTTGAATACTTGCCGAATTGAAGATTTACACAATATTTTGAAGTTTGAGACAGCGGACTACAATAAAAGTATTTTCAAGGACTGCCACAAGTATCCCCAAAAAAGCCATACTTTATGCACATTTTTATTCAATTCAAAGGATAACAAGATAAAAATTATTGATAATTACACAAACGAAACTCTTTGCTTTGATTTAAGCGGCAAAAAAATCATGCCATAAATACAAAGTTTTATTTATTTGCTTTCATAATAAAAACATTTCAGATGAAAAACTAACTGAACTTGGCATTCTTCGAGTGAATGATTGGTTTGATTTAGAAAGATTGATTGATAAAGTTTTTCAAAATTAATGGTTTAAAAAGACAACTTAAAATATTTGAAATTTTAATCAAAATTTATATGCAAAGTTTGATTTATTTGTTATAATGAAACTATGAAACAAATAATTATAAATTCTATTCAAGAAATGGATACATATTTAGACAGCCTTAGGGAAATAAGAATTTGGGTTTGCAATACTGCTTGCGGGAAAAGTTATTTGGCTAGTTTAGATGATAGATTTTTTGACCTGGATGCATACAGGTCGAAATTACACCATTTAGGTGTTGAAGATTTTGATGATAAAACAATACCAAAAATGTGGGAAGTGTTGAAATCTGGCAAAATTATACTCAATGCTGCTCACGGTCCTTTTTTAAATTACCTAGAAGAACAGGAATTGCCATTCGTTTATATGTATGGGAAACCTGAGGTGGAGGCGGAATATATAGAGCGCATGCGACACAGGGGAAGCAGCGAGGATTTTGTCCAAAGATTTGGGACTATTATTGCAGCCCACTATTCCAATAGAGCCAACGATAAGAGGGGAACATTTAAAATTGAAATGACTTCAAATGAATTTGTCAGTGACTATATTTGGAAAGTCTTTGGCATGCCAAAGAAGTATATTCAAAGCCATGAGTTCAATTCGGCTCAATACAAAATGGCTTTCATTGATGTGGATGGCACTTTGTTGGACAGAGAAGGAAAAATAAGTGAACTTACAAAAAAGACAATAAAGCAACTTAAAAGCAAAGTGGACATAGTGTTGACAACGGGGAGAGGTGTGGACAGAATCTCACCAATTTTAAAAGAATTGGGATTAAATAAAAAAGAAAATGTTTCAATTTGTTTCAATGGTGAAATCATTTTGAGGGGGAATGGTGAAATTTTAAAAGAGCATTGCATTGCTAAAACAAATGTTAAACAATTTTTGCAAAAGTTTGATTCTCAGTATTTTTCAAAATGTTATTTAAGAACTTTTGATAATAAAGTTTGTTTGAATGACCTTGAAAACATGCAACAATTCCTTGCTAAAAACAAAGTGTATAAGATAATGTTTATAGGCTCACAAGAGGAAGTGGATAAGATTTTGCCAAACTTAAATCAAGAACTTAAACACAAGTTTAATATATTCAACAGCGCTGACGGGTTGTTGGAATTTGTTTCTAAGCGTGATAATAAAGCAAAGGCGGGTGGAACAATTTTAAATTCGCATAAATTCACGCGAGAAAATTTAATTGCTATTGGAAACAGCAAAAATGACATAGACTTGTTTGACATGGCCGATTGCAGCATTGCCGTTTGTAATGCAAACGAAGATGTGAAAAATCATGCAAGATACATCACGGATTCTAACAATGATAATGGGGTGGCAAAAGCCCTGATGAAAATCTATATGCATTGATTTTCACAAAGCACAAACAAGTGACCAAATTAGAAACAAAAAAAAGTCGAGGGTTGCTCGACTTTTTGCTTATTGTTTTCCACCGCCAGAAAGTTCTTTTTCAAAGGTTTGATTTTCTCTTTCTATTTTTTGTAACCAATCTGGGTTTTCGTGTTCAACTTCTCGATAAAATTCTGGGCCTCGTTTACTGAAATTTGCAATAATACCCATTGTAATAGTATAACTCGTTCCTGAGTGGTTAGCCTTGTCTAGAATTTCTTTGGCTTGTTCAACAGTTCCGCCATTTGCCAAAGTTTCCATGATTTCAAGAGCGTTGTTAAGTTCAAGGCCTTTGTATAGAGCGGTTGCTCTTTTTGCAACACATTCTTCCCATTTGCCGGCGCGTTGTGGGAAAATTAGTTTTTCACCTTTTTCAATCCATGCAGGCACCTTTTCTATTGCCTCCAATGTTTCTTTATAATCATTCTCCCAAAATTCTTTGGACTTAATTTGTGAATCAACTTCCGCTTCGGCTTCTTTAACAGCGGCTTCTCTTCCAAGCAACATGCCATACTGCACCGCTATTTCATCATGATAACAAGGGTTATTAAAAATAACTTCCCCAGATTCTGCATCCACCATTCTTTCAACGCCGTGTCCTTTTTCGCCAATTAGTGGATAAGAAACTCCTCTTGTATTGATTCTTCCACCAACAAATTCATAAGGAGTTGTTTCTATTCCGAATTGGCTATACACTTGCACAGTTCTACCGCTCGATTTTTCAAGTTTTGCAAGCGTATCAGTTTTTTCTGGGAAATCTGTTCTTGCCTTTATTGCTTCCAGCCTAGCACGAGCCTGAGCTATTCTTTCGTCTGCGCTTTGTAAGTGCTGATCAAGTTCTTCTTTTTTTTCTTTTATCACATTTTGAAAATAAGCATTAATATCCATTTTTCTCTCCTTCACCTTCAATTATACTCGGGGGGGGGGTAATTGTCAAGAGATTTTTCAAAAAAAATTAAAAAAGTGGAAAAATATTTTTGAATTTCCTAAACTTGTGCTATTATTGTTAAGGGAATCTTTTATGAAGAAAAAATATGATTTAATTATTGTTGGCATGGGGCCTAGTGGTGTGTTTTGCGCGTATGAACTCATACAAAAAAACAAACACAAAAATATTTTGCTTATCGAACAGGGCAGACGAATTGAATGCAGAGAATGCCCCATTGAAAAGGTGGGCAAGTGTTTAAAATGCAAACCTTTTTGCAGCATCACAAGCGGGTTTTCGGGTGCTGGGGCTTTTTCTGACGGAAAAGTTAATTCCTATCACTTGGCAACCGGCGTGAAAGACAATTTGTATATGGGTGGCAACGACGGACCTTCTTTTAGGGCTGCGCTTAGTGTTGAAGAAATCAAAAAGCTTTTTGCTTACACCGATGACATTTATGTTAAGTTTGGTGGAAACAAAGAACTGACGGGTTTGGAATATGCTGACGAAATTAAAAAGATGCAGGACAAGGCCAAAAAGGAAAATTTGGATCTTATATATTTTCCTATCAGGCACTTGGGAACGGAAAAAGCACATTTGCTTTATGCCAAACTGCAAAAGTATTTGGAAGACAATGATGTAAACATGATGTTTGACACAACTGTCAGCGATTTGATTGTGGAAAACAACGAAGTGAAGGGCGTGAGAACGGTTTCATCTTTTAATAAGGACGAGAAAAACGAGTTTTATGCAAACAATGTTTGCGTTGCTGTTGGCAGAAAAGGGGCGGATTGGCTTACCCAAATGTGCCAAAAATACAACATAGCAAATAGGTCGGGCGCGGTGGACATTGGCGTGAGATATGAACTGCCTGATGAGGTTATGAAAGATGTGAACAAATATTTTTATGAGGCAAAATTTGTTGGTCGTCCTGCTCCATTTTGCGACAAAGTGCGCGCTTTTTGCCAAAATCCAAGCGGTTTTGTGGCAACTGAGGTGTATGACAATGCCCTAACACTTGTGAATGGGCACAGTTATATGGACAGAAAAAGCACAAACACAAATCTTGCCATTTTGGTTTCTCACAAATTTAATCAACCTTTCAACAAGCCAATTCAATACGGCATAAATGTTGCAGAAAACTTAAATCAACTTGGCGCGGGAAACATTATTGTGCAGAGGCTTGGCGATATATACAGAGGAAAGCGAACTTGGGATTTTGAACTTGCAAAAAACAAAGTTGTTCCGACATTAAAAACTGCTGTTGCAGGGGATATAACATTCGCACTTGGCTATCGAACAATGACTGATATTTTGCAATTTATTCGCAGTGTGGACAAAGTGGTTGAAGGCTTTGCAAATCCCGACAATTTGCTGTATGCGCCAGAAATTAAGTTTTACAGCAATGAAATACTTTTGGACAAACATTTCCAAACAAGCGTAAAAAATCTTTATGCTGTGGGCGATGGTGCAGGGCAAACAACGGGGCTTATTATGTCAAGTGCGGCAGGCGTTCAACTTGCCAGATTTTTGGAAGAAAAGTTTTAATGCCTTTAATTGTAATACATATTTTTGTTGCAAAATCAAAATTTTTGTGATATAGTAACTTAAATTGAGGAGAAAAAAATGGAATATATTGACATATTAAACGAAAATGGTGTGAGAACAGGCGAAATGCTTTCCCGTGACGAAACGCATCGGGGGGGGTATTGGCATAGGGCTGTAATTGCTGCCGTTGTTAATGACAAAAATGAAATTCTTATGCAACAACGCTCCATAACAAAGGACAAATTTCCAGGTCTTTGGGATTTGTCAGTTGCGGCGCATATCGTGGCGGGCGAAGATGCCGTTTCGGCTCTTGTGAGAGAGTTAAACGAAGAGATTGGCGTTGTGATTTCAAAAAAAATTCAGGTTAAGGACTGCCGATTTGTCAGTTCCTTTAAAAATATTCACCATTGGGACGATAAGAAACTTGGCCCTGTTGATGAACATGCTTTTTATGAATTTTTTGTGGTAAATCTTAACATTCCTGAAAAAGCCTTAAATTTCAATGACGGTGAAGTGCAAGATGTGAAATGGATGAGCCTTTTTGAAGTTAAGAAAATGGCAAAGGAAAACAAACTTCACCCAAGAACAGAATGGATTGGTGAAATTTCAAAATATCTGTCGGTGTAGGTGAGCGCATGGCAGTGAATTTTGAATTATACAAAGTTTTTATGGCTGTTGCCACCAATAAAAGTTTTTCAAAGGCAGCAGAAGAATTGTTTGTGACACAATCTGCGGTTTCGCAGTCCATTTCCAAACTTGAAAAAGAACTTGGGAAGGTTTTGTTTGAGCGCAGCAATTTGGGAATGTCGCTCACGCAAGAAGGCAAACTTTTGTTTGAAACAATCTCAACGTTTTCTTTCTGCAGAGAACAAAATTAAAAACGAGGTTATTTCTCCACAAATATCCACGCTTAAAGTGGCTTGCTCTCCAATCATTTTTAAGTCTTTTATTTTTCCAATTTTGGCGGATTGTTTAAAGAGCAAGGTGAATGTTTCTGCAAACAGTTTGCTGTCCGATAAGGACAAAGTGTTTTTTGTGAAAGAAGATTTGTTGGATTTTTGCGTCATTAAGGATTATGGCATTCCGATAGACTTAAATCTTTATGTGAAGAAAATTTCCACCTTGCATTATGTTTTCTTTTATAATCCAAATAATTTCAAAATTTCTGGGATGGAAGACATAAAAAAACATCCACTTATTTTAAAATCCTCAGACACAAAAGGCAGAAAGGATTTTGACAAGTTGTTTTCAGATATAGCCAAAAATTGTTCTCAAAAAATTGAGGTTTCGCATGACGAACTTGTCATCACAGCAGCCGAAAGCGGACTTGGCGTGGGCTTTGCTCCAAAAGAATATATAAGCCCGCAAATGCAAACAATCGTTCCAGATAAATCATACACAAAGGACATCCTTTTGATATATAAAAACAACTCACCAATTCTTGAAAATTTTTTAAAGGCAACTGAAAAGTTTAATTATTAGTTTTTTTAATGATTGTATAAGCAAATAGATATTCCCTATTTGCTTTTTTTGTTTTATAATAAGGCCGTAAACAAAAAGGAGGAAATGTTTATGAACAAGAAAATTTTTAGATGGTGGGCTGGAAACGATGCTTATGAAAGAGAAATGCAAGGAGCCAACCGATATTATGCTGGAAACATTATTTATGCTTATCCGGTTATGTCAAATTTGACAAGTAGTTTTTTTGCGAACAAAGGGATTCGTGCCGAAATTGTTTCGGTGGACAGAGAATTGGGCTCGACACAAAGAAAAGAGAATGTTACAAAAGAACTTTTATTCGTTGATCCAAAAATTCATGGGCAAGACCCAAACTATGGCAAAAATGCCACAGTTGTGGAGTTTGATACGGAGGAATATGTTGCTCAATATGAAACAAAACATAAAGAATGGGTGGCAAAACAAGAAGCGGCTGGCGCTTATTCTGATTTTGATGACCGTGAGAGATATTAAATCGTTGAAAGGAGGAAATTATGAAAATTATTTATAAAGAAGACGGAAAAATAGATGTTGAAAGATCAATTCAGGGCGAAATTGAAAGGTTGAGAGATTTTGATAAAACTCTTGATACTTCCTACCGCAAACCAATCAAAGAAATTCAGGCGGCAATTAAAGACCTGGAAAAATCAGATCTGCCACTTGTAACGGATGAACTGTATGCGCTTATGGACAAACTCGGGGAGGGCAGCAGAGGAAAAATTTATCGTAAAACTTATGAACTTGATGAAAATGGAGAGCAAATTGAAAGTTCGGGGCAATACAAGGATTTGTTTGAGTATGATAAGTATGATTTGTACATTTTTAAAAGGGAAGGTATTAATCTTGGGACCAACTCGACCCTTATTACCGCAATGCAACGAATCGTCATGATGTGGCAAAAATTGCTTTTAGGCTTACTGGCTGGGACGAAATGAAATGGTATGTATCAAAAATAGAGGACACTGAAGGAAATGTTATATACACAAATCATATTGAGCCAAATTCAAGTGTAATTGAGATATGTGAAAAAAGTATTAAAAAATTTGGCAAAATTGCAAGTATTGGATTTCTGAAAGAAAAAATTCAGGACTTGGAATATCCATTGCATACGGGAGAGTATATAATTAAGAAAAGCAAGGAAATGCTAGGCGAAGTAACAAGCCTTATTAAAAATGGTTTAAAATATGTTTATCCACAAAGAAAAGAAGAGTTGATAGAACATTTGCTTAACAAAGCCACTTCACCAGATGTTGGCGAAGATGATTATGACATCCAAACAACATATAAAATTGCTATTCAGGCGCTGCAAGTGATTAAGGACAATGCAAGTCCAAAAGAGGTGTGCGAATTCATTGACAATGCAAAAGGGAAACACTTTATAAATGAGCATGAAATTTATTATTTCCTTGCAAAATTTGGAAAAGAAACTGGCGTGCAAATTTTTGAAGAAAAAGTTGTGAAGCCTGCAATTGAAAGGAGCAAAAGTGAAATAACTTACAGTGATTATTTTGTAACTTCAACGGAGAAAGCCAAAAAGATGGTGAGCAACATCAGAGAAGAAAACAGCAAATTTGAAGCCCAATTAAAAGAACATAGCAAAGGCACAGGGAAACAATAAAATTTGTTTAGTTTTAAAATAAAAAATGCGAGTTTTTGCCCGCATTTTTTGTTGGTGCCGAAGGAGGGGGTCGAACCCTCATGAAGTTGCCCTC